>NZ_JBHWIR010000144.1:0-19848 GCF_042731835.1 Kitasatospora sp. NPDC059817
TCGGCCCCCCGGGGTGCCGGGCGGGGGGCCCTACGCCGGCCGCCCGGCGTGTAAGAACACCCACCCCCCCCGCGGCCGCGCGGCGCCCGCGCGCCCCCCCGTCGGCGTACCGTCGAACTGTTGGCGCTGTCCGACGTTTTGGGGGAGCAGTGAGTAGCGAGCTGGCGTGGTTCAAGAGCAGCTACAGCACGAACGAGGAAGCTCAGTGCGTCGAGGTCGCCGAGACGCCCGGCGTCGTCCACGTGCGTGACTCCAAGGACAAGGGCGGCCCGCAGTTGGCGTTCGAGCCGACCGCGTGGCAGGCGTTCGTGGCGTTCGCCGCAGCCGCCGAGGTCTGATTCGGCGTCGGCGTTCCGTCGGGAGATGACGGCCAATCGGCGGACGGGCGGGTGGAATGCGGGTGTCGTCGGGCCGGTGTCGGGTGGGGGCTGCTACCAACGGTCCCATGTCCCATCACCTCAGCGGCCCCAACCTCCGCTCGCCCCGAGGCGACTCGCGGCTCGACCTGACCGACGTGTTCGCCTTCCCGGCCGCCGATGCGCCCGGCCGGACCGTCCTGATCATGAACGCGAACCCCTACGCCCCCACCCAGGCGGCCGAGTTCCACCCCGACGCCGTGTACCGCATCAACATCGACACCGACGGCGACCACCGCGCCGACGTCGCCTACTCCTTCACCTTCTCCGCCCCCACCCACACCGGCGCCCAGACCGTCACCGTCCACCGGGCGACCGGCGCCGCCGCGCAGAAGCACGAGCCCACCGGGGACGTCCTGTTCTCCGAAGCCCCGGTCGCCTTCGGGGACGCGCCCGAGGTCATCGAGGCGAACGGCCGCAAGCTCTCCGTCGGCCTGCGCAGCGATCCCTTCTTCGCCGACCTCGAAGGGATCGTCAACGACTTCACCTGGACCGGCAAGGACGCCATGGCCGATGCCAACGTCTTCGGCATCGCCCTCGAAGTCCCCGACACCGACCTCGGCCCCGACCCGACGATCGGCGTCTGGGCCCGGGTCAGCCTCCGCCAGGACGGCCGGCTCGTCTCCGTCGACCGTGGCGCGCACCCCTCCCTCACCGCCTACTTCAACAAGGAGGAGGTGAAGGACGCGTACAACGCGGGCGAGCCGGCCGACGACTGGGACACCTACCGCGAGGCCTGGACGGCCGTCCTCCAGCACACCGGGGACTACACCACCGAGGCCGCCACCGAGACCCTCAAGCTCGTCCTCCCGGACATCCTCCGCTACGACCGCTCCCGCCCCGCCGCCTACCCCAACGGTCGCACCCTCGTCGACGACGTGACCTCGGCCCGCCTCACCATGGTCTCCGGCGGCAAGATCACCAGCGACCACATCCCCCCGCACACCGACGTCCTCCCCGTCTTCCCGCACCTCGGCCACCCGCACCCCGTCAAGTAGCGAGTCAAGTAGCCGGACGACAAAGCGGCGGTCAAGAATCCTTGACCGCCGCTTCGCACTTCCCGCCGTGATCACGTGTCAGGCTGTGCGCCCCCGCCCGGCAATGAGGAGGTCCGGTGAACCGCGCGCGCCCACTGATCGAGGACTTCCCCGCCCACCCGGACGGCGACCCGGCCGGCGCCCTCGCCCGTGCCGTCCGCGAGCGCCGCACCGCCCTCGGCCTCTCCATCGCGGACCTCGCCAAGCGCGCCGACCTCACCGACGCTCAGATCCGCGCCATCGAAGCCGGCCACGCCGCCCCCACCCTCCCCCTCCTCACCGCCCTCTCCCGGGCGCTGAACGTGGAGTCGTGAGGGGCTCAGGACGGGCAGGGCCCCTGCGGCTGGTGCATGTCCGCTCCCACCGTCAGCGACGTTCGATGACGCTCTTCTCCCAATCCGAGAGATCGTCGGCGAATCGGCGCCGATCGACCCAGGTCCCTTCGGGCAGGGACACCCGCAGGACCAGTTGCCGCCCGAACCGCGTGGGCGAGAGGTCGACCTCACCCCGTGTCACCAGGTCCACGAAATCCAGGACCCGATGGGCGGGGACGCCGTCGAACACGTAGTCCTCGTAGAGAACTCTGGCTTCGCCGAGGTCTTCCCTCAACATCACCAGATACTCGTGCCCGGACAGGGCCTCCAGATGGAGGTCGACCAGCCTCGGCTCGGCCGCGACCTCGACCGCCTCGATCCCGGCGAACCGCCCGGACCGCTGGGCCGCCGCCACGAGATCCTCCACCGAGTACCCCGGGGGTAGTCCTTCCTGTCCCATCCAACTGCCTCCACTCTGCAGGTCGATTCCCGCTCTACCAGGCGCGTCCAGTGGCACGGTGACCGGCCACGGCAGAACGTGGAACGGCCCCCGCGACCGGCTCTCGGCCGATCGCGGGGGCCGGGGGGCTCCCTCAGTTCGGTGCTACGCCGCGAGCGGCCGCAGCGCCACCTCCCAGGCCCGGAACTTCAGCCGGAGCGTGGAGGCGACGATCTCGAACACCGGTGGCAGGTCGGCCCCGTACTCGTAGTACGTGACAGTGTCGATCCCGTCCGGTTCCTCCGGAGGGTCACCCTGCCAGCCGTCCGAGCTCACCGCGGTCTGCTGCATGACCAGTTCGCCGGCGTCGTGGAACTCCAGCGCGAAGCGACCGCGGGTCGGGTGCCTGAACTCCAGGCTCACCGTCGCCTTGGGGTAGCCCACCAGGGCGACGCCGAGAAGCTCGCAGTCGTTGTGGAGGTCGATGAAGCCGCCCGGCACGTCGAGCTCGACGTAGTCGCCCGGGGCCTCCCATGCCTCCAGACCGCTGAATCGGGCCTTCACTTGATTCCCTTCTTCTTCGGCTTCATCAGATGGAACTGGGCCCGTCCGATGTCACGCCAGGTCATGCGCTGGGTGTTGTTCCGCTGGAGCGGACCCCAGCCGCTCGGTGCCCGGGGCTCGCGGTAGCTCGGTACCTTGTGCGGGGTCGGGACCTTCTCGGTCTTCCCGCCACCGAGTTTGTTGGTGTGGGTCTTCCCACGAAGGTCGTAGTACCACTTCGTCTTCCGGCCCTCGACGATCACCCGGCTCTTGCCGCCATTGTACTTGTCGGCCAACTTGCTGGCGTAGCGGGCCTTGGCCTCCGTGTTCTGGATCCGCGCATATCGGTAGACCACCTTGGCCTTGGTCGCTATCCGATCCACCCGGGCCGCAACCCGTACGGCCTTCACCGCTGTGATGGTGGCCTTGGCAACGGCTCCACCGCCGACGACCTGAGCCACCGCGACCACCGCCATCTCGGCGGCCTTCGCCGTGTCCCCGGCCACTGCGTAGGAGACCGAGGAAACGGCTGCTGCCACCGCGCCGATGGGGCCGGGGATGTAGGCGGCGACCTCGGCGACCTTGGCGACGACCTCGACCGTCTTCTTCAGCCACTTGGGCATGCCCCAGTTGCCGTCGAGGTCGGTGCAGTTGACCGGGTCGCCGGTGCAGTAGTCGTACGGGCTGGCGTTGCCTCCGGGGACCGGGTCGATCTGGAGGAAGCGGCCCAGGGCCGGGCTGTAGAGGCGGGCACCCATGAGGATGTCGCCGTCCTGGGCTTCTGCGGAGCGCTGCTTGCCGCCGAGCCAGCCGTAGCGGACGTTGGCCTGGCCGTCCTGCGGGATGCCGAACTCGTCGAAGTCCAGCACCACCGGCTTGGTCAGCGCGGTGTCGGTGGTGACGACCACCGAGCCGAACAGGTTGGTCAGCTGGAGCTGGACGTCGCCGGTCTTGCTGGTGGTGGCCGTCAGATCGGCGTCCGGGCCCGAGACGTTGCGGGTCAGGGTGCCCTGGGCGGTGTCCTCGACGGTCCAGCGGACCTCGTCGGAGTCGTCGCTGTAGTGGTTCAGCTTCGACGTGGCGTTGGCCCAGGTGCCGTCGGCCTGCTTCTTGCTGGTGGTGAACGCGGTCAGGCGGTGGGCGGCGTCGACGGCCCACTCCTGCTTGGTGTCCCCCTTCTCCTGGGCGGCGACGCGGTCGTTCGCCCAGTAGGTGTTGGTCGCGCCGGTGGCCGTCTTCACGGTGCGCCCGAAGGCGTCGTAGACGAAGCCGGCGTCGGTGAGCCGGTCGGCGCTGTCGTAGGTGTGGTTCTCCGCCGTGGCCCCGGCCGTGCTGCACTCGCCGGCCGCCCCGCGCGGGGAGGTCTGCTTGGACAGGCGGTTGGAGTGGGCGTCGAAGGCGTACTGGCGGGTGACGCAGCCGGCCGCGACCGTGGTCTGCTCGGCCTTCACCAGCCGGCCGAGCCGGTCGTACTGGTAGGAGCGGGTGGCGGTGGAGCTGGTGTCCTTGGCGACCTGGCCCTGGGTGGACATGTCGGTGGTCTGGGCCCAGACCACCGTGTTGTCCGAGGTGCGGGTGTAGGTGCGGCCGGTGGCCTCACCGACGGCGTTGAAGGTGTCCTTGCGGACGATCCCGCCGGGGTAGGTCTGCTCGACCAGTTGGCCGTCCGGACCGTACTTGGCGGTGAACTCGCCCGCCACGCTGTCGGTCACGGAGGTGACCAGCCCGCGCGGCTCCTTCGCCCGGTCGTAGGCGTAGGTGGTGGACCCGGTTTGGTCACTCACCTTCGCCGGCTTGCCGAACCGGTCGAACTCGGTGGTGGTGGTGGCACCGTCGGCGTCCGTGTAGGAGATCAGACGGCCGAGCGCGTCCAGGACGCGGGTGAGCGACTTGCCGCCGGCGGTCGTCTTGACGATGTCACCGGTGGCCGGGTCGTACTCGGTGGTGACCTTCGGCAGCGGCTTGCCCTCGTCCGAGGTGATCTCGGTCGAGACGATCCGGTCCAGGGCGTCGTAGACGGTGACGGTCTTGCGGGACTTGCCCGCGTTGGTCTCGGTCGTCTCCTCCGGCTCGTTGAACGCGGAGTAGCGGGTGACCCGCTTCACCGGCAGCGTGGTGGACATCCGCGAGGCGTCCGCCCCGGTGACGGCGCCGCCCGGCATGGTGACGCAGGGCAGGCCCGCCCACTCCGGGCGGTTGGCGCACGCGGCGTCGTCCGGGTTGGTTCCGGCGGTGTAGAACACCGACTTGACCGTCCCGGCGTCATTGCCGGTGGAGCCCGGCTTGCGGGACTCCAGCGCCCGCCCGGAGGCGTCGAGCTTGACGTAGGCGGTCAGCTTGGCGCCGAGTGCGTCGGTGGTCACCGAGGTGGCCGCCTTCAGCGTCCAACCGGAGGTGCCGCCGATCGGCGTGTCGTAGCCGGTCTTGGTGACGCGCAGTTCGACGTCGTCGGCGTAGCCGTCGATGCGGGCGCCGTCGGTCGCGGTGGTGACCAGGTGGTAGGTCTGGCCGTCGGGCTTCCCTTCGTCGTAGGTGTTGGTGTTGTGGTCCCGCGCGACGACCGGGGTCCCGGCGGCGAGCGTCGGGTTGACGGTCGCCTTGGTGAGGGTGACGGTGTCGATGCCGGTGTGGAACCGCTCGCCGCCGCTGGCCGCGTTGGTGTCGACCACGGTGAGCTTCAGCTCGTGGTCGCCGCGCGTGAGCTTCACGGGTGCGCCGGTGGTGTACGGGGCCACTGCGCCGCTGGCGCTGTAGGTGTCGATCCGCTGGCCGACGTCCTTGCCGTCGATCGCCCACTGGATGACGCCGTGGTCGCTGTTCTTCGTCAGCTGGCCGGAGAGGACGTACTCGCCCTCCTCGGGAACGGTGACGCGCATCGCGTCGAACGCGCCCGCCGCCGTGCCGCGGATGCCCAGCTGGGCACCGCCGGACCAGGTGACGCCGCAGCAGTCGTTGTCGATCTGGACCTTGGCGTTGGTCCCGAGCTGCGGCAGCTTCTCGGCCTCGGCCGTGACGACGGCCGGGTTGGTCTGCCCGTTGACCTGCTCGGCGAGCGAGGCACGGTAGACCGGACCGAGCGTCTCCGTCACGTCCAGGCCGTCGGCGGAGTACGTGGTACGTGAGTCGAGCAGACGCGCGCGGGAGGCGGAGTCCGCCGGGAGGTTCAGCTCGGCGGCGAACTTGTCCGCATCCGGGTACGTGCCCAGCGCGATCGAGCGGTTGGCCGCCCCCAGACCGCGCACGACGTGGCCGTAGCGGTCGTACTCCTTGGTGTCGATGTCACCACCGGGGGTGACGGACGGGATTGCGGTGTTGACCACATTGCCGGAGGCGTTGAGGTAGTGGATGGAGGCCGACTTGTAGGCGTCCGGGCCCGGCTTGGCGGCCGAGGCGGTGTTGGTGCCCGGGTCGTCCTCGGGGCCGAACACGGCGGTGGCGTCGGTCGGCGCATCGGTCTGCGCCCACTTGGCCACGTCCGCACCCGCCAGGTCGTACGGACCGCCGGCGCCGCGGGTCAGCGGCACGTCGTAGACGACGCTGGATGCGGCCTCGCCGGTGACCTGGTCCTTGCTGCCCGGCGCGAGCATGCCGCGACGGACCTTGAGGAGACGGCCAGGGTCCTGGTCGGCCGCCGCCTTGCCGTAGTCGAAGTTCCACGGCAGCTCACCGGCGCTGCCGATCCGGGTGACCCGGCCGGCGTCGTCGTAGCCATAGGAGGTCTTCAGCGGGGTGGCCAGGCGCGGGTCCCAGACCTGGGTGAGGCGGCCGCGGTCGTCGTACGCGTAGTGCGCGACCTCGACGGCCTCCTGCTTGGAGGTGGCCGGGTTCCACGTCCAGACCTTCACGCCGCGGACGCGGTCCAGGTAGTCACCCGGGGTCGCGGCCGTGGCGGTGGTCACCTTGGCGTAGTCGTACTCCATCACCTCGCAGCCGCGCGGCAGCGGGTCGACGGTGCAGCCGTTGACGTCGTCGATGCCCGGCTCGACGGCCGGGACGATGCGCTTGACGAGCGAGCGGCCATCGGTGGTGTCGTACTGGTAGCGGGTGGTCGAGGCCGCGTCGGGCCCCGTCTCGCTGACCACCTGGTAGATGTTCGAACCGGCCTGGCGGGCGAAGACGGTCTTCGAGCCGTCCAGCTCGCTCAGCTCGTAGGCGGTGCCGGCGGTCTGGATGTCCCAGACCTGGTTGGGGCCGGCCCAGCAGACCCAGATCGAGGCGCCCTTGTCGGCGTCCAGGCACTGGCCCGAGTGGCGGTTCATGACCGTGCCGTTGGTGCGCACCTCCCACTGCTGGTTGTCGCCGCCGTTGCAGCCCCACAGCGTGAGCGGGGTGGCGTTGCCGGTCTGGCCCCAGGGGTTGTCCAGGCAGTAGCCGAGCAGGCGCAGGGTCAGGTCGTCGCCGCGGGTCCACTGCTGGTTCGACGCGCCCGTGCACGGAGCGGGCTGCAGCCGGGCGCCGTTGCCGGCCGCGCCGTTCGGGACCTCCAGGCACTGGCCGCTGGTCGACAGGACGATCGCACCGGACTTGGCCGGAACGGCCTTGAGCGACAGCGACTCGGCGCCCGGCTCGGGGAAGAACGTTCCGTCCGTGCCCTTGGCGAAGGTCAGCGAGGTGTCGTCGTTGTCCTTGATCTCGACCAGGTCCGACTGCGGGAAGGACAGCGCCCGGTAGTCCGAGCCGGTGCCCGCGTCCGGGCCGCCGGCCCACTGCGGGCCGAACGGGGCGACGATCTCCTTCAGCGACAGGTCGTCGAAGAAGACCTCCTTGCCGCTGCCGGCGGTGTTGCCGTTGTAGAGGCGGAACCAGGCCTCGGTGGCGTCCTTGGGCACCGTCAGGTCCAGCGTCAGCTGCTGCCAGCCGTCGGTGAACGACGCCTTCGGAGAGGCGGTCTCGCCGTAGCCGGCCGGGGTGCGGTAGACGCCGACCATCCGCAGGCCGCGGTTGGCCAGCGGGTTGTCCAGGCCGGTCGCGCCGGGGACGTAGATCCAGCTGGTGAGCCGGTAGGTCTTGCCGGGCTGCATGCCCTGGCCGAGCGTGTACTCGGGGCCGAGCGCGGCGAAGGAGTCCCAGCCGGAGCCGGCCGGGACGACCAGGAGCGAGTCGGGCGAGTTGTCGTGGCCGCGGACCGTGGAGCGGGACAGCGTCGCCTGTCCGGCGGTGAAGCCGGTCAGGTCGGTGCCGACCTGGCGCTGGTTGAGCGTCAGACGCTCGCCCTGGGGCTGCCAGCCGCGGCCGAGGTCACGTGAGGAGGCAGTGCGCTTGACCGACAGACCGCGCTCGTCGGCGTCGGTGACGTCGGTCGAGTAGTCGCCGGTGAGCAGGTTGACCGAGCCGGGGCCGATGTTGGCGCCGGTCGCGCCGTCGGCGTTGCGGTCGACCGTGATGGTGTTCCAGACGGTGGCGTAGCCGTTGCCGGAGCCGTCCTCGGGGAAGAGGAGGGCGCGGACCTGGACGACGCCGCCGACCTGGCCGAGCGTGTCGAGGACGCTCCAGTTGGCGTGCGGGCCGAGGTCCGCGAGCCGCGGCTTGTCCTCGGTGACCGCGGTGTTGTCCGCCTTGGTCAGGTTGGTGCGCGGGACGTTGTACTCCGCGGCGCCGGGGCCACGGCGGTACTGGTAGACGACGCGCTGGAACTGCGCCTGCGCGTCGACCGCGAGCTTGACGCGCTTCGCGGACTGGGTGCCGTTGACCGGCGAGCTCATGCCCGCCTGGCCGACCTGGAAGGTGTACGTCGCGGGCGGGGACAGGTTGCCCGCGCGGTCCTTGGACTGCACGCTGAGCACGCGCCGGCCCTCGGTGGTCGGCGTGATCGACGTGGTCAGCGCGCCGGTCGCGGCCACCGTCACCGGGGTGCCGCCGTCCAGGGTGTAGACGTAGGCGGCGGTGTCGTCGGTGCCCGGGGCGGGGGAGAAGGTGAACGACCCGGCCTGGTTGGCGGTGCCGTGCCAGAGCCCGTCCGCCGGGTAGTCCGCCGAACTCACGAACGGCGTACCGGGCTTGACGGTGTCGGCGATGACGTTGGTGCCGACCCAGCCGGAGCGGGACTTGCCGTCGTCGAGCATGGCCCAGATCGTGTACTGCACGCCCTCGTCGAGCTTGGCGATGCCGTAGTCGGAGGGGCGGACGGTCGCGATCGCGCCGTTCGGGGTGTCCCGGACGATGCTGCCGATGAACGTGCCGCCGCGCCACAGGTCCAGGTAGACCTTCAGCGGGTCGCCGTCGGGGTCGGCCGCCTGCACCTGGAAGCGCGGGTTCGCGTCCGAGGTGTAGCGGGGGTTGCCCTGCTGCGAGGGCTGCACCTCCACCGTCGCCGGGGTGGCCGGGACGGTGTTGTAGGTGATCGAGAGGAACGGAGGCCAGTAGCCCTCGGCGGAGCTGAACTTCTTCCAGGACAGGTTGCTCGACTCGTCGGCCGCCTTGAGGGCGAACCCGTATTCGTTGTGACCGAACCCGGCGAAGTACCGGATCATCTCGGTGACGTCGGCCTTGGCCCAGAACGTGCCGTCGGAGGCGTAGCAGTCGTGGGTGTCACCGTCGTTCGCCACGTCGTACGTGTCGTTCGAGGTGGCCCACTTGCGCTCCATCGCGGGCTGGTTGCCCCAGCGGGTCCACCAGGCCGCGCCGGGCGCGTTCCAGACCTCCCACTGCTTCGGGATGCAGGACGAGGAGTGATGGTTGGCGAGGTTGAGCGTGGCGCCCAGGATCTGTTTGCCGTTGAACGACCCGCCCGGGACGGTCAGGAACGACCGGGCCACGACCTTGCCGTCGTAGCTGCCCAGCTTGAGGTCCGTCGACGAGGAGGCGTCGATGTTCTCGTTGGTCTGGACGTAGGTGTCGAAGGTCGTGCCGACGTCCACCACCGGGTCGATGGTGACCGGGAACTGGGTCTTCGGGTCCGCGAGGAAGGCGGCGTCCGGGGTGAACACCAGCTCGGTGTCCGCGCCCTGGCCGTGCACCTCCATCGTCACCGCGCCGCGGTTCAGGTGCTCCTGCGAGGCAGGATCGACCGCGGCGTCCCACATGACGGGGGTCGGGATCTTGACCGTCGCCTTGCCGGTCGCCTTGTCGAGCAGCTGGATCGAACCGTCCTGCTGCGGCGAGACGGTGAGCCCGGTGGTGTCCAGCGGGAGCGTCACCGTGCCGGTCTGGGCGACGGCGGCACGGTCCTTGACGATCAGGAACTGCTCGAAACCGGTCCTGGTGGCTTCGAGGACCAGGTCGACGCCGGGGCGGGCGTTGACGTAGGTGGCCTTGTTGCCCTCCAGCTTGGGCTTGGGCAGCTTGCCCAGCCAGCCGAACTTGACCTGCTGCTCACCGGAGCCGATCTTGACCAGCTCGCGCTCGGCGGGGACCGGGGCGGCCGGGGTGGCCGGGGCGGCGGCGCGGGCGCCGCTGCGGGAGGCCCGGTTCGCTTCGGCCGAAGCCGAAGCCGAAGCCGAGGTCGAAGCCGAAGCCGAAGCCGAGGCGGACGGAGACGACGACGGGGACGACGACGGGGACGCGGAAGCGGGGGCCGTCGGTATCGCACTGGGCGACGTCGCCGGCGCAGTGGCCGGCGCAGTGGTGGCCGCGGCGCTCGGAGTCGTGGCCGGAGCAGTGCTCGGTGCGGCCGTCGGTATCGCGGCGCCCGGCAGGCTGTCGCCGACCGTCACCCCGGCGTCGCCGCCCTCGAAGACCACCCCGCCCGGGTGCGCCTTCGGCGCCACCTTGCCGTCCGGGGTCTGCACCAGCGTGGTGTCGACGGGCACCCAGGCCTCGCCGACCTTCATCCGGATCGGCCCGGTGGAGCGGTCGGAGGTCAGCGTGCCGTCCGGGTTCGCCCACAGCGTGGTGAACTCCGTCCGGGCGTTGGTGACCTCGATCCGTCGCTTCTGCAGTCGGGCCGACAGGAGCGCCGAAGCCTCGTCAGGAGCCTCGGTGGCCGGAGCGGTCGGTGGCGTGGGGGCGGTGGGTGCGGCGGAGGCCGGAGCGGCCGTCACCGCGTCCACCACCACACCGGCCTGCACCAGCAGGCCGAGCGTCAGGAGCGCTGATACGGGGCGCATCCGACGCGTAGAGAAGGCCCCGCCCGCAAAAGCGGACGAGGCCCGAGACCGTCGTTTCATCAAAGACTCTCTCAAGAGATGTGCATTGTTTTGAATGGCTCGATTGAAGCCGAAGCACAATCTCTCATTCTCAGCTGACTCCCAGTGACCAATCAGGATGACGATTGCGTAACAGATCGCTTACGCTGAGGAGTCGTGAGAAATGGAGTCATTTCGATGACATCACCCCAGGTGGGCGAGGTGTCCGAGATGCGAAGAGGGCCCCCGATCGCGTGCGCGAAGGGGCCCGGATGGTCGTGAATTAAGAAGTGATGTGCCGTCAATTACCGTGCGGGCTTTCCGCCGAAAACCGCTGACGGCGGGACACCCGGAGGTGCCCCGCCGTCAGCGCCGTTCGCAGTGTGGAAGCCGAGCGGCGGTGCCGTCAGGCGGTGCTGCGGCCCGCCCGGCGGCGGCGCAGCAGGGCGGTGCCGAGTCCGAGGGCGGCGAGGAGGGTGCCCGCCCCGGTGAGCAGGGCGGTGGTCGGGGTGGAGTCGCCGGCCGGCGCCGCGACGGGGGCCGTTCCCCGGTCGAAGCCGCCGAGCAGGTGCGCCTTGGCGTAGTCGGTGCCGGGCAGCTTGTCGGCGTACCGGTCGTGGACCACCTGCTGGTACTGGGCGAGGGTGATGCCCGCGTCGCCCACGGACCGGACCGCGTCCGGGTTGAGCGGCCGTACCTGGCCGTCGACCAGGGCGTACCAGGCCCGGATCTGCGGTTCCTCGAAGGCGACGGCGCCCCGGCCCAGTGCTGCCGCGGCGGCGGCGTGGTCGGTCTCGTCGCTGCCGGAGGCTATGTTGATCTCGGCCCAGGACCTGCTGTCGTGCGGGTCGGGGGCCGTCCACACCGAGGCCTTGCGGCCGTCGGCCGCGTCGGCCTCGGTCGCCATGAACGCGAACTTCGCGACCGGCGCCCCGGCGGAGGCCGCCGCGACGAAGTCCGGGTTGAGGTAGTACACGGGGACGGTGTCGCCGACCACCCGGGCCGGGGCGGCGGCCTGCGCCTGGCGGGCGTCGGAGGAGCCCTGGCCGGAGCCGTGGGCGAAGAACCCGCCGAGGGTCTGCACGACGGGGGCGGCCTTCGCCGCCGCGGCGGCCGCGGTGACGTCGGCCGCGGACGGGGCGGACGGGACGCCGGCGGCCGTGGCCGGGGTGGCGGCGAGGGCGGGGGCGGCGGCGAGCAGTCCGCTGCCGGCGAGGGCGATGGCGGCGAGGGCGCGCGGGGCGCGGAAGTGCGTCATCGTGTCACGCCCCGATCCGGTACAGGGAGTCGTTCCAGTTGAACTGGCCGTTGTAGCCGGCGTAGTAGCTGTACGACGCCAGGTTGTAGCGGTTGCTGCTGGGCCACGGGTCGCCCCAGTAGATGGACTTGTTGCTCTGGTCGTAGCCGTAGATGACCTGGGCGTGCCCGCCGCCGGCCAGCCAGGAGATGCCGGTCTCGATCGGCCGGCCCGCGTTGATCTCGCTGACGATGGTGTTGAAGGACAGGGCGCCGGTCTCCTGACCGGGGGACACCCCGAGTGCGGAGAGCGCGTTCTGCACCCAGGAGAGCTGGCCGGGCTGGTTGGGGCACTGGTACGAGGTGTCCTGGCCGTAGGCGAGGTCGCAGAACGAGTTCTGGTCGGTGCCGTGGCCGAGGAAGGTGGCGATGGTGTTGCCGGAGGCGGCCCAGCACCACTGGTCCTGCTCCTGCGCCTGCATGGAGATGTTGAGCCGGGAACCGGCGGCGAAGGTCTGGGAACTGCCGGCGGCGGCCTGGGGGGAGGCCGCGGCGGTGCCGGCGCCGGTGGTCACGACGGCGGCCAGCATGCACAGCGCGGCCAGTGCGGCGCGCAGGGACGACCCACGGATGGGTCCGCTCATGGGGGAACTCCTTCGTGCGGGGGCACGGGCGGCTCCGTGTGCACCCGGCGCCGCCCTGGGGTGTGCCTTGTGTGGGGGTGTGCTGTGTGGGGGTTGCCGCGCGGCCGACGCGGCGGGCCCGGACCGGGGTTGCTAGGAAGCGTAGGCAGCAGGCCGGGCCGCTCCCAGACCCCCCGGAGGGGAGCGGGCGGCGCTGTGAACGGGGCTGTGAAGAGGGGCGGTGCGGCGGAGGTGCTGCGCCGCAGACGGGTGGCCGGGAGCGGGGCTCCCGGATATGGACGCGGCCGGGGTAAGCCGGTAATTTCACAGCGCGCCGCGTCCCCCCGTACCGCGTCCCCGCACCCCCGCCCCCGTACCGCGTCCCCCTCACCGCCGTCCCCGCACCGCCGCCGTGTCCCCTCGGCCCCGCCGCCGCGCGCCGGCCGGGCCAGTAGCCCCGGGAGCCCCGATGGCCAGTCGTCAGGAACCGCCGCCCGGTGCCGCCCCGGAGAGCGCCGCCGTGCTGGCCGCGCTGCGGAGCGGGCCCTTCGGCCTCGCGCTGCGCACCGCGATCGAGGCCCGCGGGCTGCCGCTGGAGCGGCTGCGCAGCCGGCTGGCCGAGCGCGGACTGCGGATCGCCGTCACGACCCTGAGCTACTGGCAGCGCGGGCTGCGCCGGCCGGAGCGCCCGGAGTCGTTACGGGTGGTGGCCGCGCTGGAGGAGATCCTCGGGCTGCCGGCGCACGCGCTCACCGCCCTGCTGGGTGCGCCGCGGCCGCGCGGCGGGGCGGACCGCGACGGCGGCGGGCCCCGCCCGTACCCGCAGATGGTGCGCACCCCCGGTGATCTGGGCGGGCTGCTCGCGGATCTGGACAGCCCGGCGGCCGGGAAGCTCCAGGTGGTCACCGAGTACGCGACGGTGACGGTCGGGCCGCGTCGTGAACTGGCGGCGCTCAGTTCGATGGTGGCGGTCCGGGCCCGTCAGGACGGGGTCGACCGGGCGCTGCTGATCTACGACTGCGACGAGGGGGTGGACGAGGGGGCCGTCGAGATCGTGGCGGGGGACAGCTGCCGGCTGGGCCGGGTGCGCCGGGATCCGGTGGCCCGGGTGGTGCTCGCGGAGCTGCTGTTCGACCGCTCGCTGCACTGCTCCGAGACCCAGGTGTTCTCCTTCGAGGTGCGCCCGCACAGCGCGGCCGAGTGCTGCCGCTACCGTGCGGCCTTCCGCTTCCCGGCGGACCACTACGTCCTGCGGGTGCGCTTCGATCCGGGCGAACTCCCGGTGCAGTGCCAGTGGTTCACGGCGAGTGACTCGGAGGGTCCGGACGACAGCCTGGCCGACCTCACCCTGGACAGCCACCACCTGGCGCACGTGGTGGCGACCGCGCTGGGGCCCGGGGTCGCGGGCATCCGCTGGGCGTGGGCCTGAGGCGTGGGCCTGAGGCGTGGACCTGAGGCGCGGCCCTGTGACCGGGGGTCAGGCCGGTTCGTGCGCGGTGCCGCCGACGAGGGCGCGGGCCTGCGGGGCGGTCATGGGGTGGGCGAAGAGGTAGCCCTGGCCGAGCGGGCAGCCCATGGCGGCGAGGAGGTCGCGCTGTTCGGGGTGTTCGATGCCTTCGGCGATGACCCGGACGCCGAGGGTGTCGGCGATGCGGGTGATGCCTTCGACGAGGGCGTACTGCTGCGGGGAGAGGCCGAGGCCGTCGATGAAGGACTTGTCGATCTTGAGGATGGAGATCGGGAACTCGCGCAGGTAGGAGAGCGAGGAGTAGCCGGTGCCGAAGTCGTCGATGGCGATGCCGACGCCGAGGTCGCCGAGGGTGGCCATGTCGGCGTGGACGCGGTCGTCGCGGCGCATCAGGACGGATTCGGTGAGTTCGAGGACGAGGGTGTGCGGGTCGATGCCGGAGCTGCGCAGGGCGCCGCGGACGACGTCGACGAAGCCGGCGTCGCGGAACTGGCGGGCGGAGACGTTGACGTTGACCCGCAGCGGGGGGAGGCCGGCGGCGGCGCGGTCGGCGGAGCTGGCGGCGTGCCAGGCGGCGGCCTCCTGGGCGGCGCGTTCCAGGACCCAGGCGCCGAGGGGGACGATCTGGCCGCTCTCCTCGGCGAGGGCGATGAACTCGTCGGGCAGCACCATGCCGCGCCGCTGGTGCGGCCAGCGGACGAGCGCCTCGAAGGCGACCAGGTCACCGGTGCGCAGGTCGACGATCGGCTGGTAGTACAGCTGGAAGGAGGATTCGGCGATCGCCGCGTCCAGGTTCTCGTTCAGCTCGTGCCGCTCCACCAGCCCGGTCTGGAGGGCGGGCTGGTAGTGGCGCCACTGGCGGCGGCCGGCCGCCTTGGCGGAGTAGAGCGCGAGGTCGGCGTGGGTGAGCAGTTCGGCCGCGTCCACGCTGTCCTCGGTGGTGGCGACGCCGATGCTGGCCGTCACCCGGACGGCGCCCGCGCTCAGCCTGAACGGTTCTGCGAACACCGTCAGCACGGTGTCCGCGATGGCGTCCACGTCGGCCGGGCGCAGCGCGTCCTCGACCAGGACGGCGAACTCGTCGCCGCCGAGCCGGGCGGCGGTGTCCGAGCTGCGCAGCGCGGTGGAGACCCGCAGCGAGACGGCGATCAGCAGTTCGTCGCCGACGGCGTGCCCCTGGGTGTCGTTGACCACCTTGAAGTCGTCGAGGTCGAGGAAGAGCACCCCGGTGACGGCGCCGCTGCGCTCGCCGCGGGACAGCGCGTGGCCGACCCGGTCCAGGAACAGCACCCGGTTGGCGAGGCCGGTGAGGGAGTCGTGGAAGGCCCGGTGGGTGAGTTCGCGCTCCATCTGGCGCTGCTCGGTCACGTCGCGCAGGGTGAGCACCAGGCCGCCGACCGTCGGGTCGGCGCGCAGGTCGTTGAAGCGGACCTCGGCCTCGATCGGGGTCCGGTCCTGCCGCAGCAGCCGCCAGTGCTCACGGGGCTGCTCGCGCAGCGGTTCGCGCGGCGGCGAGTGCGGCTGCTCGCGCAGCGGTTCGTGTGGCGGCGAGTGCTCCGGCGCGTGTGCCGGGGCGGCGTGTGCCGGGGCGGCGTCCACCGGGCCGCGCATCCGGGCCAGCGCCTTGCCGACGGCCCGGCTGTCCTCGGGCGGGACGAGCTCGGTGAGCAGGGTGCCGTCCAGGCTGGGGTAGCCGAGGACCCGTTCGGCGGAGGAGGAGGCGTAGCGGACGCCGTCGTCGGCGTCCAGGATCAGGATGACGTCGCTGGCGTTCTGCACCAGGGTGCGGAAGTACAGCTCGCTGTTGCGGCGGTTGACCTCCTGGCTCAGCACGACCCGTTCGACGGCCAGCGCGGCCTGCGCGGCCAGGATCTCCAGCGAGCTCCACAGGCTGGTGAGCTCCTGCGCGGTGCCGGTGACGATGAGCGCGCCGATCAGCGGGTCGCCGGAGGGGCGCTCGTCGAGGGTGAGCGGGCACAGCAGGGCGGAGGGCATGCCGTCGAGGCGGGCGGCGAGGTCGCTGCCGATGTCCTCGACGGGCAGCAGCCGGGTCTCCCGGTAGGCGGCGAGGGCGAGCGCCTCGTCGGAGTCGGTGACGGGGCCGAGGTGGTGCTGGGCGGCGCCGCGTTCGGCGTGCCGCACGTGCAGGACGCCGGCCTCGGTGACGGCGAGCAGGGCGACGTGCCCGGGCTCGGTGGGCATCAGGGTGGAGGCGGTGGCCTGGACGGCGTCCGCGACCTCCTCGACGGTGACGGCCGCGGTGAGTCTGGCGCCGGCCTCGCGCAGGGCCCGCTCGCGGGCGATCGCCTGCCGGCGGGCGACCACGACGACCGCCAGCCGGGCCAGCACCAGCAGGTACAGGAGGGCGGAGAAGGCGCCGATCACGCCGGCGTTGCTGGTGTTGCCGTTCAGCGACTCGATGATCAGGATCGCCGGGGCGATCAGCGAGGCCAGGGTGAGCAGGGCGAGGCGGCCGGCGCTCAGGTCGGGCTGCTGGGTGGGGACGGGTCTGGTCAGCTCGACCATGGACGGGTGCAGCGCGGCCGCGCCCCAGGCGGTGTAGAAGGCGGCCCAGCCGAAGTCGACGGGGGTGCCGATGTGCCAGTTGCCGTGCAGCTGGATCAGCCCGTACAGGGTGTCCGAGACCAGCATGCCGGCGGTGCCGACGGTGAGCAGTTGCAGCGCTCGGCTGGTGCCGCCGCGCGGGGTCAGCAGTCGCAGCAGCAGGGCGAGGACGACCACGTCGCCGAGCGGGTAGCCGATCGAGACGGCCTTCTGGAACCAGGAGAGGTCGGGGTTGCGGGCGTACGGGAGGATCAGGTAGATCCAGGCGAGCAGCGCCAGGCCCATGGTGAGGATCAGCGCGTCGAGCAGGCCGGCGCGGTCCTGACGGGCCGTGCGCCAGCGGATGAAGCCGAGCACGCCGGCCGCGTACAGCACGAACTCGGCCAGGTAGAAGCCGTCGGCGACGGACGGGAACGGGTTGTGGAGGTGCAGGAACTGGGTCTGGACGACCTGGACGACCTCGCCCGCGGTGAAGCTCAGGTTGGCGAGCGCCAGCACGTACCAGAACAGCGCGTGCGCGGGGCGGTTGAGGCGGACGCCGGCCACGATGGCCGCGCTGCTGCCGAGTCCGATGCCCGTCCACCAGATGATCCGCTGCGAGGGGTTGATGTAGTAGACGCCGGTGAACAGCACCATCCACAGCAGGTAACAGACCATCAGGCGTTGTCGCCGACGTGTCAACGGGGCTACCTCCTCCGCGTCGCCACCCGGCCGGTGGGACGGGGGAGTTCGGGCGAGGACGGGTCTCGGCGGTCGCGGGGTCGTCTCGTCCCGGGCTGACGGGCACACGGCAGCGTCGCGTCCGGTCGGGTTGCGATCGGACGTTCGTCCTGTGCCCTGAGTGCGTATAGTCGGAAATGTCGCACCTCCCAGGAAACTGCCGCCACAGCACGAGGTCAAGCCGGTGGACGACGCAGCAGACAGCGCACAGGGCGTACGAACGGATGTGAACTCCGGGCGTCACGCCGTGGTTCGCAACGACAGCGGTCAGTACGCGATCTGGCCCGGCGACTTGACCGTGCCGGGCGGCTGGCACCTGGTGTACGGGCCGGCCGGCCGCGACGACTGCCGGGCCCACGTGGCCCGCGAATGGCGCCCGCCCGGGCTCGGCTTCCCCGGGCTCGGCTCCCCCGGGCTCGGCTCCCCCGGGGAGCGCGGCCGCGGGCGGGCCGCGGGCGGCGGCGGCACCGTGCACGGACTGCTGCGCTCCCGCGCCGCGCAGCACCCGGACGCGGTCGCCGTCGCCGCAGACGACGCCACGCTGAGCTACCGCGAGCTGGACCGGCGCAGCGACCGCCTGGCGCGGGCGCTGCGGGCCCGCGGGGTCGGCCCCGAGGAGGTGGTGCCGGTCTGCCTCGAACGCGGCGCGGGCCTGGTCGTCGCCTGGCTCGGCGTACTGAAGGCGGGGGCGGCGCTGCTGCCGCTGGACCCGGCGTACCCGGCGCGGCGCCTGGCCCGGCTGGTCGAGGACAGCGGGGCGCGGGTGGCGGTCACCGAGGGCGGGGCGCTGCCGGGCGTCGAGCCGCTGCCGGTGGACGGCGTGGACGGCGTGGACGGTGCGGGCGGGCCCGACGGCGCCGGTGAGCCCGACGGTGCCGGGCCCGACGACCTCGCCTACCTGATCTACACCTCCGGCACCACCGGCACCCCCAAGGGCGTCCCCGTCACCCACCGCGCCCTGGTGTTCACCCTCGACCGGGTCGTCCACGCCTACGGCCTCGCCCCCGGCGAACGCGTGCTGCAACTCGCCGCGCTCGGCTTCGACACCGCACTGGAGCAGGTCTTCGCGACCCTGCTCGCCGGGGCCACCCTCGTCCTCGGCGGCGGCCGCACCTGGGCGCCCACCGAACTCGTCCACCGGATGCGCGGACTCGGCCTCGCCGTCGCCGACCTCACCCCCGCCTACTGGCACCACGTGCTCACGCTGCTCCCGCCCGGCGGGCCCGGCCCGGAGGGGCTGCGGCTGGTCGTCGTCGGCGGGGACGTTGTGCACGCCGACGACTGCCGCAGCTGCCTGGACCGGCTGCCCGGCGTCCGGCTGGTCAACGCCTACGGGGTCACCGAGGCCGCCGTCACCTCCACGCTCTGCGAGGTCACCCCCGCCCTGCTGGACGCCGGCGGCCCGGGTGGCCCGGCCGCGCCGGTGCCGATCGGCCGCCCGCTGCCCGGCGTGCGGGTGCACGTCCTGGACGCCCGACTGTCCCCCGTAAGGCCCGGCGAGAAGGGCGAGATCCACCTCGGCGGGCCCGGCCTCGCCCGGGGCTACTGGCGCGCCCCCGCGGCGACCGCCGAGGCCTTCGTCCCCGACCCGTACGCGCCGGTGCCCGGCGAGCGGATGTACCGCACCGGCGACGCCGGGCGCTGGCGGGCCGACGGGCAGCTGGAGATCCTCGGCCGCTTCGACGACCAGGTGAAGGTGCTCGGCCACCGCGTCGACCCCGCCGAGATCGAGGCGGCCCTCGCCGCCCACCCCGACGTCCGGCAGGCCCGGGGCGCCGCCGACGGCGGCGACCCCCCGGGGGGCCGCGCGCGCACCCCCCACAACACGCACCCCGACCACCCCCACGCCCCCGCCCGGGGCCGGGGCGCGCCCGCCCCGGCGCCCCCGCCCGGGGGGGCGGCCGCCCCGCCCCCCCCCCCCCGCCCGCGGGCGGCCGGGGCCCCCCCCCGCGGCCGCCCCCCCCGACGGGGGCCGCGCGCTCACCGCCTACTACACGCTCGCCGACCACGCCGACGCCGCGGCCGGTGCCGGGGCCCGCCGCGACCGGCTCCGCGCCTACCTGGCCGAACGGCTGCCGGAGTACATGCTCCCGGCCGCCTTCGTGGCGCTGGACCGCATGCCGCTCACCCCGGCCGGAAAGGTCGACCGCCGCCGGCTGCCGCACGCCGAGCCGCGCACCCCGGGACGGGCCGACGCGGGCGGCACCGGGGCGGCGGGCGGCGGGGGAGCCGTCGAGGACGCCATCGGGCAGCTGTGGGCCGAACTGCTCGGCGTCGAGGACGTCGGCCCCGCCGACGACTTCTTCGCGCTCGGCGGCAACTCGCTGCTGGCCATGGAGATGCTCGCCCGCGCCCGGATCATGCTCGGCCTCGACGTCACCCGCGTCCGCGCCCTCACCCGCGTCCTGCTGCGCGACGCCACCC
>NZ_JBHWIR010000145.1:0-13766 GCF_042731835.1 Kitasatospora sp. NPDC059817
GGGGGGGGGGGGGGGCGGCGGGCCCCGGTAGGGGGGTCCACGGGGTCGGGGTGGCGGGCGGGGGGGGGTAGGGGGCGCGGCCCGCGGGCCCGGTGGCGGCCAGGCGGGGGGCCACCGCCCGGCGCGCCGCCTCGGCCGCCTCCTGACGGCGCTCCAGCCCGAGCAGCGCGTTCGCCCGGGAGCCGTGCAACTGGGCGGCGGCCAGCTCGTCGCCGCACCGCTCGGCCGCCCGGACGCCCGCGCGCAGACAGCCCAGCCAGTCGGTGAACCGGCTGGAGCCGTAGTACAGCGGGCCGGCGGCCTGGGCCAGCCGCCAGACCCGGTCCGGGTCGTCGGCGGTGCCGGTGATCAGCGCGCGGATCGCGGGCTCCTCGGCCTGGAACCAGTCCAGCGCGGCGCGGATGCCGTCGGCCGGCGGCAGGGCCCGCGGCGGGTGGACGAGCGTGTCGAAACCGTCCTGGCCCGGCTCGATGAACTCGCCGCCCTGCCGCAGCGCCGCCTGGTAGTAGTCCAGCAGCCGCTCCCGGGCGAGGCGCCGGCGCGGCTCGGGCTGCTCGGCGAGCAGCCCGGCGCTGAACAGCCGGACCAGCTCGGCGCGGCCGTAGCGCCCGGGCGCCGCACCGGTGAGCAGGTGGTGGGCGGCGAGTTCGCCGAGCGACCGGCGGGCGGTGGCCGGGTCGGTGCCGAGCACGGCGGCACTGGTCAGGGTGTCCACCTCCCGGCCCGGGTGGGCGGCCAGGAGGGTGAGCAGCTCGGCGGCACCGGGGGAGAGGCGGCGGTACGTCAGGAGGAGTTCGGTGGTGACGCCGGTCGCGCCGTCGGCGTCCAGGACGGGCAGCCTGGTCTGCTCGTCGGCGAGTTCGGCGACCAGTTCGGCGATCGTCCAGTCCGGGCGGGTGGCCAGCCGGGCCGCGGCGATCCGCAGCGCCAGCGGCAGGTGGTCGCAGAGCCCGGCCAGTTCGGCGGCGGCGGCCGGTTCGGCCCGCAGCCGGTCTGGGCTGAGCGCGCGCTCCAGCAATCGCAGCGAGTCGTCCTGGGGCAGCGGGGGCAGCCGCAGCAGGGCCGCACCGTCGGCGGCCACCAGCCCCTCCAGCGAGCCGCGGCTGGTCACCACGGCGGCGCAGCCGGGCCCCTGCGGCAGCAGGTCGGCGACCTGGTCGGCATCGGCGGCGTCGTCCAGGACCACCAGCAGGCGTCGCCCCCTGGTCCGGTCGCGGTACAGCGCGGCCCGGCCGTCCCGGTCCTCGGGGACGGCGCCCTCGGAGACCCCGAGGGCCCGCAGGAAGCCGCCGAGGGCGGCCTCCGGGTCGGCCGGGCCGGCCGGGTCGAGGCCCCGCAGGTCGGCGAACAGCTGCCCGTCCGGGAAGTGCGGGGCGCGGCGGTGCGCCCAGGCGGTGACCAGCGCGCTCTTGCCGGCCCCGGCCGGTCCGACCACCAGGGCCAGGCCGTCACCGGCGCGGTCCGGGCCGCACTCGCCGTCCAGCCAGTGGCCCTCGTTGTCCCGGCCGACGAAGTCGACCGGGCGGCGCGGGAGTTGACGGGGCACCCGGGGCGCGGCCGGAGGAGTCGCCGAGCGGGCCGGGGCCGGCTGCTCGGCCCGGCCCCCGGACAGCACCTCGGCGAGCGCCGCCTGGAGCGCCGTGCCGGGCCGGATCCCCAGCTCGCGGTCCAGCCGCACCCGGGCCTGGTGGTAGGCGGACAGCGCGTCCGCCGGCCGCCCGGCCTGGTGCAGGCAGCGCATCAGCAGCGCCACCAGCTCCTCGCGCAGCCCGTCCGTCCGCACGTGCTGCTCCAGGGCCGGCACCGCCGCCACCCCGCTGCCCTGGCGCAGCCGCAGCCCGGCCCAGCTGAGCACGGCGGCGGTGCGGGCCTGCTCCAGCTGGTCGACCACGGCCGCGCGCACGGCGGTGTCGGGCAGGTCGGCCAGGGCCTCGCCGCGCCACAGCCGCAACGCCTGCTCCAGCAGCGCGATCGCCTGCGCGTCCGCCGTGGCGCAGCCGAGCCCGGCCTGTTCGGCGGCCCGGTCGGTCAGCGCCTCGAAGCACAGCGCGTCCACCTCCTCGGCCGGACCGGCCAGCAGGTAGCCGGACGAGCGGGTGTGCAGCACGAACGGGGTGTCGGCGATCGCCTTGCGCAGCGCCGCCACGTGCCCCTGCAAGGCGGCCCGGGCGCTGGCCGGCGGCCGCTCGCCCCACAGCAGCTCGCAGAAGCCGTCCACCCCGACCACCCGGCCCAGCCGCAACGCGAGCAGCGCCAGGATCGCCCTGCGCTGCGCCCCCGGCAGCGAGGCGAAGCCGTCCGCCCCGGCCCGCAGCTCCACCGGGCCGAGGAGCCGAATCCGCACCAGTACCCCCACTTCACCCCACGACGGGCAGGGCGTCCCCCCGCCCCATTGATGTCCCGGGCGTGCCCCGGGGTGGAGCAGTGTAGTGCCCTGAAGTGTCCTGTTCGCGCCAGATCGCCCGCTCCCCGGGCGCCACCGGGTGGCGGCGCCCGGCGCAACGGACGCCGAGTCCGGGCCCTGCGGAACCTGCGGGGCCCGCGTTCGACCCGACAAGATCCACAAATCCCGAGCAGACCCCATCCGGCCGCGTGCACGTGACCGGACCAGGCCTATCCTCTGACGACGCCGGGAAGACGCCGGAGGTTGTCGTCGGCGGCGGATCCGATCGGCGACAGGGGAGGAGAGGGCCGCATGCACATCGACCTGCTCGGGCCGGTCGCCGTACGACGGGACGACGGGACGACGGTCACACCCTCGGCCCCCAAACGCCGCGCGCTGCTGAGCACCCTCGCCATCCGGCTCAACCAGACCGTCGGCACCGACGAGCTGATCGAGCTGGTCTGGGACGGCGACGCGCCCCCCACCGCCCGCGCCGCGCTCCAGGGGCACGTCGCGGCCCTGCGCCAACTGCTCGACTGCCCCGGGCTCACCCTGGGCACCCGCGGCGCCGGCTACCTGCTGGCCGGCGACCCTGACCGGGTGGACCTGCTGCACTTCCGCGGGCTCTGCGACCGGGCGGGCGTGCTGCGGCCCGCCCCGGCCGCGCCCGCCGCGAGCACCGAGCCCGAGCCGCACGATCCGGCCGTGCCCCTGCTGCGCGCCGCCCTGGACCTGTTCCGCGGCCCGGCCCTCGTCGACTGCGGGTCCGTCCTGCTGCGCGAGCGCACCCTGCCGCACGTCACCGACCTGCGGCTGCGCGCCCTGGACCGGCTCGCCGAGGGACTGCTCGGGGCCGGCCGCGGCGGCGAGCTGGCCGCCGAGCTGGCCGAGGCGGCGGCCGCCCACCCGACCCGGCAGACGCTGGCCGCCCGGCTGGTCCGCTGCCTCGACCAGGCCGGCCGCCGGGACGAGGCGGCGGCCTGGTATGACCGGGCGGTGGCGCGGCTCTCCGGCCCGCCCGGTCCGGAGCTGCGCCACGCCGGTGAGCGGTCGGCGGACGGCCCCGAGCGGGACGGGCCGCCCAGACCCGCCCGGCTTCCGAGGCGCGGTGCGCCGGACCGCAGGTTCACCGGCCGGTCGGCCGAATTCGCCCGGCTCGACGAGGCCTTGGCCGCCGCCGTCCGGTCCGGCCACCCGATCCTGGTCACCGGACCGGCCGGGGTCGGCAAGACCAGCCTGGTCCAGCACTGGTTGCAGCGGTCCGCCGAGCACTTCCCCGACGGAGTCCTGCACGCCGAGCTGGGCGGCTTCGACCCGGCCGGGCCCCGCGAACCCGCCGACGTGCTGGCCGGGTTCCTGCTCGCCCTCGGCGAGCCGGCGGGAGCCCTGCCCGCCTCGCCCGAGGAGCGGGAGCAGCGCTACCGGGAACTGCTGGCCGGCCGCCGGCTGCTGATCGTGCTGGACGACGCGCGCTCGTACGAGCAGCTCGCCCCGCTGCTGCCCGACCCGCCCCCGCCGGGGGACGGGCCGGCCTGGGGCGGGGACCCCGGGGACGGGGACGGGGACACCGGCACCCCCGGCACCCCCGTCGTCGTCGTCACCAGCCGCAGCCGGCTGCGCGACCTGCTGGTCCGCGACGGCGGCATCCCGCTCCCGCTGGGCGTGCTCGGCGCCGAGGACGCGGCCGAACTGCTCGCCCGGACCCTCGGCCCGGCCCGGGTCGCCGCCGAACCGCAGGCGGCCGCCGACCTCGCCGCGGCCTGCGACCACCTGCCGCTCGCCCTGCGGCTGGCCGCCGCCCGGCTGGCCGCCCGCCCCGGCTGGACCCTGGGCGACCTGGCCGCGGAACTCGCCGACGAGCAGACCGGCCTCGCCACCCTGGCCGGCACCGACCGCGGCCCGATCGGCGTCACCACCGCCCTGGACCACACCTACCGCACCCTGCCGCCCGCCCCCGCCCGGCTGTTCACCCTGCTCGGCCTGCACCCCGGCGCGGTGATCGACACCGCCACCGCCGCCGCGCTCGCCGACCTGCCGCCCGCCACCACCCGCACCCTGCTGACCCGCCTCGACGCCGTCCACCTGCTGGAGGAGACCACGCCCGGCCGCTACGCCCGGCGCGAGCTGGTCCGGCGCTACGCGGCCGGGCAGGCCGCCGAACTCACCTGCGACGACCGGTTCGTCGCCCTCGACCGGCTGATCGCCCACTACCTCGCGGTCACCGCGGCCTGGACCACCGGAGGCTGGACCACCGCGGCCTGGACGCCCGAGGGCGGCGGCGCGGCCCCGGCGGACGCGGCCGCCTGGTTCCGCCGCGAGGAGAGCGCGCTGCGCGCGGTGGTGGTCTGCGCCGAGCAGTTCGGCCGGACCGCCGAATCCTGGCAGCTCGCCCACCGGATAGGCCTGCTGTACGAGACCACCGGCCACGACCGGACGCACTGGCGCGCCGTCACCGAGGCCGGCCTGCGCGCCGCCCACGGCTGCGCGGACCAGGCGGCCGTCGCCCGGCTGGCCACCGACCTCGCCGTCCTGCACGTGGACCGCGCCGCCCACCGCACCGCCGTCCAGCAGCTGGAACGGGCCGTGGCCGCCGCCGACCGGGCCGGCGACCAACTGCTGCGCCACCACTGCCGGGCCCGGGTGGCCGGTGCACTGCTGCGGGCCGGCCGCTACGACCAGGCCCTGCCGCTGATGACCGACCTGGTGAGCGCCGCCCGTACCCCGGCCGTCGGCGACCTGCTCGTCCGCGCGCTCACCGACCTCGCCGACGCGCTGGTCCTGGCCGGCGCCCCCGGCCCGGCCCTGGTCCACGCCGACGAGGCCGTCCGGGTCGCCACCACCCGTTCCGGCGTCGAGGCCGTCCTCGCCACCCAGAGCCGGGCCCGCGCCCTGCAGGCGCTCGGCCGCCGCGACGCCGCCCTGTCCACGGCCCGACTCGCCGTCGCCCTGGGCCGCACGGTCGGTGACACCGGGCTGGAGTCCCGCACCCACGGCCTGCTGGCGGACCTGCTGTGCGAATTGGGCCGTACCACCGAGGGCGCCGTCGCCAGACGGCAGGCCCGGGCCCTGGCGGCGGGGGAGCGCTGACGGTGCGCCGCCCCGCCGCCGCAGCCCCGTCCCGCCCGTTCGTCCCGTCCCGCTCGCCCTGCCCGTCCTGCTCGCCCTGCCCGTCCCGTCCGATCGGCACAACCACAGGCGGAACTATGGGCAGAACCAGCACGCGCGGCCGCCCCACCAACGGGTGGGACGCCGCGGCCCGCACCGGGGTGCCCGGCGCCTGAGCTGGGCGCTCGATGCTGGGAAAGAGCTGGGTACGAGGCATACTTCTGCCCGGGCATACTTCTGCCTGGGACGGTCGATCAGGCACAACGCCTGGCAGAAGTAACGGCGCTAGCAGGGGCGGGACATGACGGCTGTGAGCGGCACGGGAACGGGCACGGACTCCGAGGGGGTCGGCGACTTCGGCCGCCTGCTGGCCGGGCACCGGGTGGCGGCGGGCCTGACCCAGGAGGAGCTCGCCGCGGCGGCCGGCGTCAGCCTGCGCGCCGTCGGGGACATGGAGCGCGGCCGCACCCGGGGGCCGCAGCGGCGTACCGTCCGGGCCCTGGCCGAGACGCTGGGCCTGGACGCCCCGCAAACCGCCGCGCTGGACCGGGCCGCCCAGTGCGGCCGCCCCCGGGGGACCAGGCCGGTGTCGGCCGCCGCCCCCACCCGCGGGCCGGCCGCCCCCGCTCACGCCCCGGCCCCCGTCGGACCGGCCGAGACCGGGGACGCCGCGCCCGCCGCCCCGCTCGTGCCCGGCGCCCTCGCGCTGCCCCGCGACATCGCCGACTTCACCGCCCGCGAGGACGCCCTCGCCCTGCTGGCCGAGCTGGCCGAGGACGACCGGCCCGCCCACCCCCGGGTGGTGCTGATCAGCGGTCAGCCCGGTCTGGGCAAGACCGCCTTCGCCCTGCACGCCGCCCACACCCTGGCCCCCTTCTTCCCCGACGGGCAGCTCTCGCTCGACCTCGGCGGCATGGCCGCCACCCCGCTCTCCGCCCGCGACGCGCTCGGCCAGGTGCTGCGCGCCCTGGGCGTCGCCGACAACGCGGTGCCCGCCGGGACGGAGGAGCGGGCCGGCCTCTACCGGGCCCTGGTGCGCGAGCGCCGGCTCGTCCTGGTCCTGGACAACGTCGCCGACGAGAGCCAGGTGCGCCCGCTGCTGCCCGGCTCCGGGCCCGCCGTGACCCTGGTGACCAGCCGCAACGCCCTGCCCGGACTGGAGTCGGTGCTCCGCCTGCGGCTGGACGCCCTGGCCCCGGGCGAGGCCGCCGACCTGCTGGCCCGGATCGCCGGCCGCGAGCGGATCGACGCGGCGCCCGACGCCACCGCCGAACTGGCCCGGCTCTGCGGATACCTGCCGCTCGCGCTGCGCATCGCCGGGCAGCGGCTGGTGGCCCGCCCGCAGCAGCCGGTCAGCCATCTGGTGCGCCAACTGGCCGCCGAGGAACACCGGTTGGACCTGCTGGAAACCGGGGACCTGGCCGTCCGCCCGGCCTTCGCGCTCTCCTACCGGCGGCTGCCGGCCGAATCCCAGCTGGTGCTGCGCCGCTCCGCACTGACCGCCGGGCACGACTTCACCGCCGCCGTCGCCGCCGCCTACGCGGGCCTGCCGCCCGGCCGGACCGAACTCGTCCTGGAGCAGCTGATCGACGCCGGGCTGGTGCAACTCGCCACCCCGGAGCGCTACCGGCTGCACGACCTGGTCCGGCTCTACGCGGGCGAGCGGCTCGACGCCGACGAGGGCCCCGAGGCGGTGGCGCAGGCCCGGGCCAGGGCCGGTGACTGGCTGCTGAACCGGGCCGCCGAGTACGGCCTGCGGTTCGACCCGGACCACGCGGCGGCGGACCCCGACGCCGACCCCGACGCCGACGCGGACCGGACCGGCCCCCCGGTGCCGCTCACCGAGGCGGCGCGCTGGCTGGAGGAGGAGCACCCGGAGTGGCTGGCCGCCCTCCACCAGGCCTTCGCCGCCGGCCGGCACCGGGAGGTGATCGACACCGCCGAAGCCATGCACTGGTTCTCCGACCGGCTGCTGAGCTGGGACATCTGGGCCGAGGTCTTCCAGCTGTCGGTCGACGCGGCCCGCGCCTGCGGCGACCAACTGGCCGAGGCCGTCCACGTCAACTACCTGGCGTGGACGTACGTCACCTGCCTGCACCGCTACCAGCGCGGCATCGACCTGGCCAACGAGGGGCTGGAACTGGCCCGCCGGATCGGCGCCCGGGAGCAGGAGGGCTGGGCGCTGACCTACCTCGCGGCGGGCCTTCGGCACCTGCACCGGCACCGGGAGGCCATCGACGCCTACCACCGGGCCGCGGACGCCTTCGCCGCCGTCAACAGCCGCGCCGGCTGGATCGGCCGGCTGGTCACGCTGCGCGGCGCGGCCAACTGCCTGCGCGACTCGGGCCGGGCCGAGGAGGCGGTGGAGTCCCGCCGGCGCGCGCTGGCCGGAGCGCTGGAGCTGGTGGAGCGCTGGTCCTCGCCGCTGATGCACCTGGCGGCGGCCATGACGGCCCACGAACTCGGCCTGGACCGCGCCGCGCTGGGGCGCTGGCCGGCCGCCGAGAAGGCCTACCGGCAGGCCCTGACCCACTATGAGGAGGTCGGCCGGCCGGACAGCATGACCAAGACCCTCACCGAGCTCGGCACCGCCCTGATCGAGCAGGGCCGCGCCGAGGAGGCCCGCGAACTCCTCACCGAGGCGCTCACCGACCTCAGCGCGGACGGCCCCCGGCAGGGGCGGCGCCGGACGGGGTGAGGTCCGCACGAGGGAACGCCCGGGGCCCGGGGCCCGGAACGCGCACGCCCGCACGGCGGGTGGGCCGTGCGGGCGCGTGAGCGGCGGACTGTGCGGGTCGGTCAGATCCGAGTGTCCTCGACCACCGGCAGCGAGTGGTTCTCGGCGAAGGCGCTCGGGGCGAACGAGTTCCGCGGCGCGACGGCCGGCTTCTTGCCGCAGAAGGCCGGCTCCAGCGCGTTCATCAGGCCCTGCGTCACGGAGCCGTTGTTGGAGGCGTTGGCGAACACGACGACGGAGCGCTTGCCGTCCGGGGTGGCGAACGACTGGGTCTGGAAGCCCTGGACGATGCCGCCGTGGCCGTACACGTCGCCGCAGGACAGCGAGATGCGGCGCAGCCCGAGGCCGTAGCTGATCTTGGCGGTGGGGGTGGCCAGGGCGGCCGTCATCTGCTTCAGCGAGTCGTCCGAGACCAGCCCGCCGGAGCTGCCCGCCATCAGCGCGGTGAGGAAGTGGTCGAGGTCGGCGGCGTCGGAGATGACCGCGCCGGCGGTCCACACCCACGAGCCGGTCTGCTGGGTGGAGTCCAGCAGCGGCTTGCTGCGGTTGTCGTTGGTGAGGTAGCCGGTGACGTGGGCGCCCTGGATCTCCTGGTCGGGCACGACGAAGGAGGTCTTGCTCAGGCCCAGCGGCTCGATGATCCGCTCGCGCAGGACGTCCTCGTAGGGGCGGCCGGTGAGGTGCTCGACCGCGAGGCCCATCAGGACGAAGTCGGTGTTGGAGTAGGAGTACCGGCTGCCGGGCGTGTACTGCTGGCCGTGCTTGACGGACATCGCCACCAGGTCGCGCGGCGCGTACACGTTGGTGCGGATGCGCGCCTCGAAGGCGCTGGTGGTCTCCTCGCCGGCCTGCTCCAGCAGGTCGTTGGTGTGGTCGTAGATCCCGGCGCGGTGCTCCATGACCTGGCGGCCCGTCATGGTCCAGGTGTCCGGCAGGGTGCCGGCCGGCAGGTAGTCGCGCAGCGGCTTGTCGAGGTCGATCAGGCCCTGCTCCGCCAGCTGCATCACGAGAACGGCGTTGAACATCTTGCTGTTGCTGCCGACCCGGAACCTCCACGAGGAGTTCATCGGGGTGCCGTCCAGGTCGGCCTTGCCGACGGCCAGCGACCGGGTGGACTCGGCGTCGCCGTGGTCGCGGATCACCGCGAAGGCGCCCGGGGCGCCCGCGTCGGTGGCGGCCTGGAGGGCGGCGCGCACCGCGGCCGTGTCCGGGGTGGGAGCGCTGGTGGTGCCCTGGTCGGCGGCCACGGCCTGCGCGGCTCCGGTCGCCAGCAGGACGACACCCGCGGCCGCCACCGCGAGCGGACGCAGAAGGCTGATCTTCGCCATGATCCTCTGTTCTCTCACTCGGCTGACGCGGCGTCCGGCCACGTCCTCGAAGATCCACTATCACCGGCGGGGCCGGTGGCTGGCAAAGTGAACCGGATCGGCCGCACCATCCGTTTCCCGACCCGGGGTCAAGGTTTTACCTGCTGTCGTCTACCCGCGTCGACCGATCCACCCGATGCTGTTCGGGCGCCTCGCGCGTGCTCCCGCACCTTCGCCCAGGCCTTCCCCCCTCACCGATCGTGGAGTTCCGCATGCCCCTGGCCACCTCCGCGCGCCGGGCCGGCGCGCTGCTGCTCGCCGCCGCCGGTCTGATACCGCTGTCCGGCACCGCCCAGGCCGCCACCGCCGCCACCGCCGCCACCGCCGCCACCGCCGCCACGTACACGCCGATCGTGTTCCCGGACCAGGACCACGGCGTCGTCTACGACCTCATCAACTCGGCCACCCGCTCCGTCGACGTGACCATGTACGAGCTGCGCGACACCACCGCCGTCAACGCCCTGATCGGCCGCCGGCGGGCCGGCCTCACCGTCCGGGTGATCCTCGACGGCCGGCACACCTCGGTCAACGGCGCCGCCTACTCGGCCCTGCGGGCCGCCGGCGTCGGGGTGACGTACTCCTCCTCCGCGTTCGTCTACACCCACCAGAAGACCGTCACCGTGGACGGCGCCAAGTCCCTGATCCTGACCGGGAACCTGGACTCCACCTACTACTCCAGCAGCCGCGACTTCGGCGTCGTCGACACCGACGCCAACGACGTCGCCGCGATCGAGCAGGTCTTCGCCGCCGACTACGCCCAGACCTCGATCACCCCTTCCGACGGCGACAACCTGGTCTGGTCGCCCACCGACTCGCAGGCCCGCCTGCTGGACCTGATCAACGGCGCGCAGCACACGCTGGACCTGGAGCAGCTGGAGTTCGGCGACCAGGCTCTGGTGGACGCGGTCGCCGCGGCCGCCGGCCGGGGCGTCACCGTGCGGGTGGTGGGCATGAACCCCTCGTCCTACAGCAGCTACTTCGACCAGGTGGTCACGGCCGGCGGCCAGGTGGTCACCTACTCCTCGACCACGGGCCTGTACATCCACGCCAAGGCGATCGTCGCCGACTACGGCACGCCCTCGGCCAAGGTGTTCGCCGGTTCGGAGAACTTCTCCGACAACTCGCTGAACAACAACCGCGAGCTGGGCCTGATCACCACCGACTCCGGCGTGCTGACCACCGTCGAGTCCACCGCCGCCCGCGACTTCGCCAACGGCACGCCGTACTAGACGCCGTACCGGACCGGTTCGTCGCGCAGCCCTGATCGAGCGTCCGCGCCAGGGCCGCTCCCTACCCGAGGAATTGTCATGACTTCGTCCACCAAGCACGGCTCCCGCCGCACCGCCACCGCCCTCGGCTCGGTGGCCGCGCTGGTCGTGGCCTCCGCCGGCCTCTGGGCCGCCACCGCCTCCACCGCACAGGCCGCCGCCCTGCCCGCGCCCGACCACATCGTCGTCGTGGTGATGGAGAACCACGCCTACAACCAGGTCGTCGGCAGCAGCAGCGCCCCGTACCTCAACTCCCTGGCCACCGGCGGCGCCAACCTCACCCAGTCGTTCGGCATCACCCACCCCAGCCAGCCGAACTACTACGCCCTGTTCTCCGGCTCCACCCAGGGCGTCACCGACGACAGCTGCGTCTCCGTCGGCGCCCTCCAGGGCCCCAACCTGGCCTCCGAGGTCACCGCCGCCGGCAGGACCTGGGCCAGCTACAACGAGACCCTGCCCGCCCAGGGCAGCACCACGTGCAGCAGCGGCAAGTACGCGCAGAAGCACAACCCCTGGTTCGGCTTCGGCAACGTCCCGTTGAACTCGGCCAGGACCTTCGCCCAGTTCCCGACCGACTACACCACCCTGCCGAACGTCTCCTTCGTCGTACCGAACCTCTGCAGCGACATGCACGACTGCTCGGTCGGCACCGGCGACACCTGGATCAAGAACAACCTCGGCGCCTACGCGACCTGGGCCAAGAGCCACAACAGCCTGCTCGTGGTCACCTTCGACGAGGACAACCGGCTCGCGGGCAACCGCATCCCGACCGTCTTCTACGGCGCCCACGTCACCCCCGGCAGCACCTCCGCCGCCACCTACAACCACTACAACGTGCTGCGCACCCTGGAGGACCTCGCAGGCGCCACCACCCACGCGGGCAACGCGGCCAACGCCGCTGACATCACCGGCATCTGGAACTGAGGCCCGCCGCCCGGCCCTCCACCAGGAGCCGCCCCCGGACCACCGGCCGCCCCGCGCCCGCCCCGCGGGGGGGGGGGGCCGGCCCGCGCCCGCCCCCCCCCGCGCGCCGCGCCGCCCGCCGCCCGGCCGGCGGCCGCCCGGGGGGGGGGCGCCCCCGCCGCGTCGGAGGTCGACAGCGGCGCGGGGGGCGGCAAGGATGGGGGCGTGCGATTCGATGCCGTGCCGATGCCGGAGCGGGTGGGGGAGCGGCCCCGGGACGTCCGGGGCTACCCGGTGCCGGCGATCACGCCCTGGCGTGGCGGCGAGCCGCAGTTCGCGTTGACCGACCACGAGCGCAGCGCGAACTGCGCGCTGGAGCGCCTCTGTTCGGTGTGCGGGGGATTCATGGCCCGGGGCCCGGTGTGGCGCGTGGTCGGGGCGGCGGAGAGCGCGGCGATCGGCGCCGCGCTCGCCGAGGGGCGGCCGTACCGCAACCTCGCGCCGACCATGGAGGGACCGGGCCACCGGGCCTGCATGCTCTACGCGGCGATGGTGTGCCCGTACCTGGCCCGGCCGAACGCCCGGCGCCGGGCTACGGCGCACGGCGGTGTGGACGGGCTGACGGCGGCCGCCGTGCGCGGGGCGGTGCGGGGCGGCACGGGGGCGGTGGTCGGGTTCGGCGACTACGAGTACGCCGTCACCGAGAGCCGGGTGCTGTTCCGTTTCCTGGATCCGGTCGAGTTCCTGCCGCACGAGTCCGCCGACGAGCAGCTGCCCGCGCTCCGGGCCGAGTTGGCCTCGCGCGGCGGACTTTAGCGGAGGATTTGCACTGTTCCCCCCGTACCGGGCACGAACCAGTGGCAGACTGAGGCGGACATGACCAGTCCTGGATCGGGGGCGGCCGTCCATCAGCGACGGCATCAGGGCACCGACATCGAGGAGCACGTTTCTTGACCACTCACCTCAGGCACGGCACCGGCGCGCGGAAGGTGCTGGCGCTGCTGGCGGCACTGTGCGGGATCGTCGGCCTCACCGCGCTCGGTACGACCCCTGCGGCGGCGGCCGATTCGCGACACGCGATCTACGCCATCGCGCACCGGGTCGACACCCTGGACGGCGTGGACGCCGCGCTCGGCCACGGCGCCAACGCCATCGAGATCGACGTCTGCGCCTGGTGGAACCCGAACGAATGGCGCGCCTACCACGACTGTTCCTCGGCCGGTGAGAACCGCCTGGGCCCCAGCTTCGACAGCATGATTGACCGCATCCTCTCCAACGCCAACGCCGGACGCCGGCTGTCGCTGGTCTGGCTGGACATCAAGGACCCGAACTACTGCGGGGAACAGCCCAACCGCACGTGCAGCGTCGCCGGACTGCGCGACAAGGCGCAGCGGTTGACGGCCGCCGGGATCCAGGTGCTCTACGGCTTCTTCGAGTACCACGGCGGCAACACCCCGGACGTCGGCGGCAGGGGCTGGCAGAGCCTGGAAGGCAAGCTCGGCCCGCTGGAGGGCATCACGTCCACCGGCACCCGTGACCAGGTCCAGGGCGCCTTCAACCGGTCCGGTTCCGGATTCCCGGCCGGTCACCGGGCGATGGACTACGGCGACACCGACATCACCAAGGGCTTCGGCAACTGCACGGAGGCCACCTACAACACGTGCGCGGAGCTGAAGAAGGGCGCCGGGGACCGCGCCGCCGGGCGGCTCGCGGCCACGCTGTCCTGGACGGCCACCTACAACGACCCGTGGTACGTCGACAAGCTGCTCGGCGACGCGGGTGTGGACGGCATCATCGCCGGCTACGGCGCCTTCACCGGCGTGCGCGAGTACGACAACAGCTGGCAGTGCGCCAACGCCATCAACCTCGTCCGTGACTGGGTGAACCGCCACAGCGGCACCCACCGCATGGCCAACAGCGGCGACCGCCTGTTCCGCTAGGCCTGTTCCGCTGGCCTTGTCCGTCTGAAGGGCACCCGCCGTCCCGCCCGCCAGCTGCCTGTG
>NZ_JBHWIR010000145.1:13776-15739 GCF_042731835.1 Kitasatospora sp. NPDC059817
CTCTCCCCCCCCCCCCGGGCGCTGGGGGGGGGGGGGGGGGGCCCGCCGCGACGGTCAGCGGGTGACGGTCCACTGCTGCTCGGCGGAGCCGTCGCAGGTCCACACCCCGAGCTCCTTGCCGTCCTCGTGGTAGGTCAGGCAGTCCTGGTCGCTGATCCGGATCACGTACCGGTCGCCCGAGACGTTCTTGACCTCCCACTTCTGCTCCGAAGAGCCCTTCCACCCCTTGGTGTTGGCGAAGTAGGTGCCGGTGTTCTCGCTGAGGTCCCGCCCGAGCGCGTTGGTGATCCGGTAGCGGCCGCCGCCCGCGTCGCGGAACGTCCAGGTGCCGCCCGCGTCGCCCGGCTTCCCGGCGATCACCGTGGCGCCCTCGCCGGAGCCGGTGGCGACGGCGCCGAGGTTGTTGACGGTCCGCAGGTGCACGGGCGTGTTGAGCGCGGGCCGGCCGGAGCCGGTGGGGGTGCCGGTGCCGGGCTTGGTGCCGGGCTCGGCCGGATCGCCGGGCTTGCCGGTGTGGGGAGGCTTGGCCGGCGTGGCGGGCACCCCGGGGTCGTACGGCGTGCCGGGGTCCTGCGGCATCGCGGGGACGATCTGGGTGGCCGGCAGCCCGCCCGGCGCGGGAGTGCCCGGGTCCCTCGGTACGCCGGGGAACGGCATCGGGGAGAAGTTCACGACGCCGTCGGTGTGGTTGTAATGCTGGCCGGCGCTGCCCGTGCCCCTCGGGTACGTCCAGGTGTGCTCGCGGGTGGTCCGGTTGAAGAGGCCGTAGAACCCCCAGTTGCCCCAGCCGCCGTCGAAGCCGTTGGCGAAGCTGCCGCCGCCGGAGAAGATCCAGATCCGGTAGGTCTGGTCCTCGCGCGAGGTCTGGTCGTGGTAGTCGATGTCGTACGTGAAGGCGACGTTCTGGAAGCTCTGCTCGTAGTTGTGGACGTACCAGGGGTCTCCGAAGGCGTTGTCGCCCTTGATGTCGAAGACCATGATGTTGTAGCTGCCGCCGGTCGCCTTGATCAGCATGTCGAGCGTGTCCTGGACGAACTCGCCGCGGGCCCGGTTCTTGGCCTCCGAGGTGTGCTGCGCCGCCTGGATGCACCACACCAGGCTGGTCGAGCCGGGAGTCACCGTGTTGGCGGCGTTGCAGTTCTCCTGGGCCGGGTCGTACGAGCCGTCGGCCATCGCGGGCCCCGCCAGACCCAGGACGGCCACGGCACTCATCCCTGCGGCCAGGGCCGACAGCTTCTTCGTCGAACGCACGTGCTCTCCTTGCGAGTTCTGTGATGGGCGGGACAAAATATGGCATTCCGGTCAGCCGATCAGTGCCACTTTGTCTCGATCCATACGCATCCCTTGCGAAGGCCTGACGCCCGCGGTGCGCCGGCCCGAACCCGTGCGGGCGATTCCCCAAGCCCCTTGTGAAGGACGGATGATCGGGCCGCCCGGGTTCAATTGGCCACGTCCGCCCGTCCCGGCTGTCCTGCGCCCAAGGCCGCCGGCGCGCCCTCACCCGGCGCGGAAGAGTGGAGTGCGGCGCGATGGGCGTGCGGATGCGGCGCCGTGGCAACGGATGTGACCGCTCGGCCCCCATCCGAGGGGCCGCTCGACGAGAGGACATCCATGCGCCCCGGACGACTCGCCGGCGCAGGCCTGGCGGCGGTGGCACTGACAGCCACCCTCGCCGGTCCCGCCCAGGCCGACAACCTGCCCGAGACCGTGTCCGCCACCGGCTCCCCGAGCGGCGTCACCGCCATCTGCCCCGAGGGCCTGCACCCGGACAACGACTGGATCATCACCAACGGCGACGGCACCCGGCTCGGCGCGAACCAGCGGTGGCAGTGGAGGGACAGTGACGGAGGCAGGGGCATCATCGTCTGGATCGCCCCCTACCTCGACTCGCCGCCCCCGCCCCCCAGCATCAGGCTGACGATCTCCTGCATCTCCTGAGCGCCCGACGGCGGAGGGGGCGCGC
>NZ_JBHWIR010000145.1:15749-19699 GCF_042731835.1 Kitasatospora sp. NPDC059817
GCTCCACACCCCCGCCTCCCCGGCGCCCCCGCCGGGGGGGGGGGCGCCCCCCCCGGGGCCCCCCCCCCCCCCCCGTCAGCTGCTCACGTTGTTCCGGGGGCTCACGGCCGGTAGGCGGGAAGGCCCTTGACGGTGGAGACCGGGGCCGGGGCGGCGGAGCCGTCGGCGGGGAGGGTGCTGACGCCGTCGGGGGTGCGGGCCGCGATGGTCCTGCCGTCGGGGGACCACGCGGGTTCGGTGTAGTCGGTGGCGGCGGCGGGGGTGAGGTCCTTCTCGTCCTTCTGGTCGATCCGGCTGGAGCGGGTGAACAGGTGGTCGTGCCCGTCGACGGAGCGGACGAACACGACGTGCTCGCCGTCGGGGGAGAGGGCCGGCTGGGAGCCCTGGCCCAGGTCGCGGGTGGCGGGGCGGATGTAGTCGTCGTAGAGGTAGACCTCGCCGGCAGGGGTGTTGGCGTAGACGATCTCGCCGTGCCGGCCACCGGCGTCGGCCCAGGTGTTGCCGGTCTGCGGCGGCTGCGGCATGTTCGCGTTGCCGTCCAGGGAGGTGTGCGGGGTGAGCACCTCGGGGGTGCCGCCGACGGCCTTGGTGGGGATCTTCTCCAGGCGCAGGACGCCGCCCTTGGCGGCGGCGAAGACGATGGTGTCGAAGCGTTCGGCGGATTCGGGGAGGTCGCTGGGGCCCTGCGCGGCGTGCTGCCAGGTGGGGTGGGACCAGGCCTCGCCGCCGGGGGCCGTGGCGAGGGTGACCTTCGCGCCGCCGTCGGGGTCGGCGACGACGAGGTCGCCGTTGCCGTTGATGAAGGCCGCCCGCTTGCCGTCGGGGGACCAGGCGAGGTCGCGGACGACGGTGCCGAAGTCGACGGTGGTGCCGTTCATCGCGACGGCCCGGGTGCCGGTGCTGACGGTCAGGTGGTTGGCGGCGCTGGTGCCGTTGACCTCCTTGGTGCCCGGCGCGGGGGTGCTCGGCACGGGGGTGCCCGGTGCGGGGTTGCTCGGTGCGGGGGTGCTCGGGTGGGCGGAGCCGCCCGGGGCCGGGGCCCCCGGAGCGGTGGCGCCGGGCGCCGCGCTGCCGGGGGCGGCGGCGTCCGAGCCGGCGTTGTCGGGGCCGCAGGCGGAGAGCAGGACGGCGCCGACGGTGGTCATCACGGCGAGCGCGGCGGTGGTGCCGAATCTGTTGCGCACGGACATTCCAGGTCCCCCCTCGGGTGCGGTTCGCGTTCGAGGAGGAGCATCCCAGGGGGAGTTCAGCGGCCGGTGCGAGCCGTGTCACGGTCGTGGAACAACGGCCGCCCCGGCCGCCCCGGCCTGCCGTGTCGGGACCGGATTCTGGCGCCGGGTCAGAGCCCGAGGGCGGTGAGGCCGGGGTGGTCGTCGGGGCGCCGGCCGAGCGGCCAGTGGAAGAGGCGTTCGGCGGCGGCGATCGGCAGGTCGTTGATGGCGGCGTGGCGGTGCGCCATCAGGCCGTCGCGGTCGAACTCCCAGTTCTCGTTGCCGTAGGAGCGGTACCACTGGCCGGAGTCGTCGTGCCACTCGTAGGCGAAGCGGACGGCGATGCGGTCGCCGTCGTGCGCCCACAGCTCCTTGACGAGGCGGTAGTCGAGTTCGCGGTGCCACTTGCGGGTGAGGAAGTCGGCGATCCGCTCGCGTCCGGTGAGGAACTCGGTGCGGTTGCGCCACCGGCTGTCGGGTGTGTAGGCGAGGGCGACGCGGTGGGGGTCGCGGGTGTTCCAGGCGTCTTCGGCGGCGCGGACCTTCCGTCGGGCGGTCTCCGGGGTGAACGGGGGCAGGGGAGGGCGCTGTTCGGTCACGGGGTCTCCTCGGGCATGGCGGAGCCGACGGTGAGAACGGTCGTTCTCGCTGTAGCGGCTACCCTAGGAGAACCATCGTTCTCACGCAAAGGGCACGGCAGATGGACCAGCACGACCCGCGGGGCCTGATCCTCGACGCGGCCGAGGAGCTGTTCTACGGTCAGGGCATTCAGGCGGTCGGCATGGACGCCGTCCGGGCGGCCTCCGGCCTGACGATGCGCCGGCTCTACCAGCAGTTCCCGTCCAAGGACGACCTGGTCGAGGCGTACCTGCGACGCCGGGACGGGCGCTGGCGGGCGAACCTCGCCGCCTACGTGGCCGGCGCCGCCACGCTGCCGCGCGACCAACTGCTCGCCGTCTTCGACTGGCTCGGCCGCTGGTTCGCCGAACCCGACTTCCGTGGCTGCGCGTTCGTCAACTCCTTCGGCGAGCTGGGCGCCGTCTCACCGGCGGTCACGGCGACCGCCCGGCAGCACAAGGAGGAGTTCAACGCCTACCTCGCCTGCCTGGCCGAGGCCGCCGGCGCCCCGCCCGCCACCGCCGCCCAGCTGGCGCTGCTCGCCGAGGGGGCGATGACCACCGCCGCCGTGCACGGCGACCCGAGCGCCGCCGCCGACGCCAAGGCGGCCGCCCGCGTGCTGCTCGACGCCGCCCTGTCCGCCCGCGCCTGACGGACCGCGGGGCCGTCAGCCCGGGACGGGGGCCGTGCGCCGCTCGAAGACCTCGGGGCGGGCCGCCTCCAGGGCGGTGGCGACGGCGCCCAGCAGGACGGCGTCCTGGCCGAGGCGGCTCGGCTCCAGTCGGGGCCGCAGCGGGGAGCGCTCGTACAGGGCCTGCTCCAACGGGCGCAGCAGCAGGTCGGCGCTGCGCCCGATGCCGCCGCCGAGGACGACCACGTCCGGGTCGAGCAGCGCGGCGACGACGGCGAGGACGTAGCCCAGGCGGTCCACCTCCTGCCGGACGGCCTCGACCGCGGCGGGCTCGCCGAGCCGGGCCCGGGTGAACACCTTCTCGGCGGTGAGCGGCCGCCGCATCCCGAGGTCGAGGGCGGTGCGCACCACGGCGTCGGCGGAGACGGTCTCCTCCAGGGTGGTGCCGGTGCCGGTGCCGGTGGTCGCAGTGGCAGTGGCAGTGGCGGAGGCGCAGCCCGGCAGTCGCAGCAGCCCGAGTTCCCCGGCCGCGCCGTGCGCCCCCGTCAGCAGTTCGCCGTCCTTGACCACGCCCAGGCCGAGTCCGGTGCCGACCAGCAGGTAGACGAAGAGCCGGCTGCCCGCGCCCGCGCCGTAGGTGTACTCGCCGACGGCGGCGAGGTTGGCGTCGTTGGCGACGGTGACGGTGGTGCCCAGGCCGTCGGCTATTCGGTCGAACAGGCCGGGGCGGCCCCAGCCGGGCAGGCTGGCGGCGAGCCTGACGCTGCGTCTGCGCTCGTCCCAGACCCCGGGCGTGCCGGCCACGGTGTGGGCGACGGCGGTGCCGGGCAGGCCCGCCTCGGCGAGGGCCTCGCGGGCGGCCGCGACGACGGCGTCGGCGACGGCGTCGGCCGAGCGGCCGCGGTTGGGCAGATCACGGCGGGCGACGACGCAGCCGGACAGGTCGGCGACGGCGACCCGCAGCCGGGCCCGGCCGATGTCGAGCCCGAGGACGTTCCCGGCGGCCGGGTCGGTCTCGTACAGGACGGCGGTGCGGCCGCGCTCGGGGGCGAACCTGCCGGCCTCGCGGGCGAGTCCGGCGAGTTCGAGGGTGGCCAGTGCGGTGGAGACGGTCGGCTTGGACAGCCCGGTGTCGCGGGCGAGTTGGGCCCGGGAGAGCGGGCCGTGGCAGCGCAGCCGCTCCAGCAGGAGCCACTCGTTGTTGCTCCGGAGCCGCTGCCGGTTCCACGGCTGTTGTCCAGGCCCTGACAGTAGAGCGAGGGCGACGGGCTGCGGCGCCCCGTCCGTGGCCGTAGTCCGTCCTGCTGTGCTCATTCGGTCGATCGTAGGGCACCCGTCAGCCGACGAACGAGGACGGACGGTGAGAGTACGGACAGGCGCAGCGGAAGCGCGGACCGCCGGTGGGGGGGGGGGGTTCCGGGGCCCGGCGGCGGCCCGCGGGGGGGTGGGCCCGCGCGGCCGGGCGCGCCGGAGCGCGCGGTCGGCGCCGG
>NZ_JBHWIR010000146.1:0-5033 GCF_042731835.1 Kitasatospora sp. NPDC059817
GGGGCGGGCGGGGGGGGGGGGGCGGCGCGCCCACGCTGTTGGGGGGGGGTTGGACTCGGCTCCCGGGCGCGCGGGTGTTCCTGCGGCGGGGGGGGGGCACCGCCGGCCCGACGACGGCGCCGGCGACCTCGCTGACCGGCAGCGCGCCGGGCAGGTCGACGGGGAAGCGCAGCCGCAGCAGTCGGTCGGCGCCGGAGTAGTCGACGACCCGGGTGCGGCAGTCGACCCGGTCGAGGCCGCGCCACAGGGTGACGGTCTGCTCGTAGCGGATCCCGTCGACGGTGCCGCCGATCACCAGCCGCTCGCCGAGCGGGCCGGTCTCGCGGCGCACGTCGGCCGGGGCCGTGCCGGAGCCGCGCACCGGTCCGCTGGGCACCAGGTGCCAGGGGCCCTCGCCGAAGTCGGGGTGCTGCGGGTACTCCTCGTAGACCCGCAGTTCGTTGCCGATCCGGCCGCCCTGGATCAACTCCCGGTCGTGCAGCAGGTCGTGGACGGAGGACAGGCCGCCGCCACGGACGGGGTCGGCGCTCACCCGGTAGCGGTCGTTGCTGATCACCACGCCCTCGGCCGCCGTCCAGGGCTCCGCCGCCGGGCCCTCCACCAGCCGCCAGGTGCGCCAGCCGAGCGCGGGGACGTCGGCGGCGAGGAAGCGCAGGGCCCCCCGGTCGACGGTGCTCGGCACGGGCTCGCCCCGGTCGTCGAGCACCCGTACCGCCCCGGTCCGCGGGGGCAGTTGGACGACGACCAGGTCGGTCCGGTCGAAGGAGAGCGTGTTGGTGACGACCACAGCCGAGTCGGCCGACCCTGCGTCGGCGGCCGAGCCGACGCCGGCGGTGGAGATCCGCGCGGTCAGCGCGTCCAGCGCCTCGTCCCGGACGGCGGCCGCCAGGTCGTGCGCCTCGCGCCAGCCGCCGAGCAGGTCGAGGTAGACCTGGTCGGACTCGGAGCCGGTGATGGCGTCGTGGTGGGCGCCGTAGGCGAGTTGGCGCCAGACCTTGTCGAGGGCGGCGGTCGGGTACTGCCCGAGGCCGTGGACGGCGGCGAGGGTGGCGAGCTTCTCGGCGTCGGCGGCGGCGACCTCGCCGGCCCGCTGGGCCTGCTTGGTGTCGATGTACGAGACGTCCTTGCCGGTGTAGACCGGGTTCATGTCGCGGGTCTGCGGGCTGGGCCGGCGGCCGGTGGCGGCGAGTTCGGCCCGGACTGCGTCGAGGAAGTCGCGCGGGGTGGCGCAGACGAAGCGCGGCCAGAGGTACTTGGCGGCCCAGGAGCGGTGGATCTCGGTGACCCACTTGTTGGGCGGGGTGTAGTCGGTGCCGACGGGCAGCAGCAGGTTCCTGGTCGCGCCGACGGGCTTGAGCTTGCGGTACAGCTCGTAGACGGCCTGTTCGGCGGTGGCGAGGTCCGGGGAGGAGTCCATCCACCAGCCGGCCGAGTAGTGGTGCGGCATGTAGTGGGTGAGCACGCCCTCGCCGGAGGGGGCGATCCACTCGAACTCGCTCGGGAACTGCATCACCCGGGCGTCGTCCTTGGCCTCGCGGAAGTTCTTCTGGATCGGGCCCCATTGGTGGAAGGGGCCGCGGGCCCAGGCGCTGCCGGTGAGGCCGGCCGCGGCCAGGTGGCCGGGGAACTGCGGGTCGTGCCCGAACACGTCGAGCTGCCAGGCGGTCTGCGGGTCGCCGCCGAGGATGTCGCGCTGGTAGCCGATGCCGTAGACGAGGTTGCGGATGGTGGTCTCGGCGCCGGTGAGGTTGGTGTTGGGCTCGTTGTAGGTGCCGCCGACGAGTTCGACCTGGCCGCGCTCCAGCAGCGTGCGCAGGGTCTCGCGGCGCTCGGGGTGCTGGTCGAAGTACGGCTTGAGGTAGTCGACTTCGGCGAGGACGAACTTGTACACCGGGTCCCGCAGCGCGAGGTCCATGTGCGCGTCGACGAGCGCGAAGCCGTTGCGCTCCCAGAGGGGCCGGGTGGTGGCGTCGGCGGAGAGCAGTTCCCAGGGGGAGGTGTAGGCGGCCTGGGTGTTCCACCAGACCGGGTCGTAGTGGAAGTGCGAGACCAGGAACATCGTCCAGCCGGGCTCGGCGACCTCCACCAGGGCGTCCACGCAGGCGCCCTCCGCCTCGACGGTGACGGGGAGTTGGGTGCCCGGCTCGGGGGCGCCGGTGAGCTCCAGCGGGACTTCGACCAGCCCCGTGCCGGTCGCCTCGCCGCGCACACCCGGACCGCTGACGGTGATCCGGGCGGCCGGGCCGTCGAGGGTGACCCGCAGCAGTTGGCGCGGGGCTTCCTCGGGACCGGTGAAGAGGTCGGTGTTCTCGACGGCGGTGATGGTGACCGGCACGGGGAGGGTCCTTTCGGTGCAGGTACGGGGGCCGGGCGCGGGGTCGGTTGCCGCGCGCCCGGCGGGAGTTGCCGGCGTGCCCGGCTACTGGCCCCAGGCCTCGAACTCGTAGATGCGGGCGGCCGGGTCGGTGTTCTGGGTGGGCTTGGTGACGACCAGCCGGACGTAGCGGGCGGTGGTGGTCACCGGGTGGGTGGTGGTGCCCGCGGTGTTGCCGGTGACGTCGGCGACCGTCGTCCAGGGGTCGGTGGTGTTCGAGCGGACCTGGATCGAGAAGTCGCGGGTGTTGAAGGCCGCGCTCTCGCCGCCCGCGCCCGCGTGCTTGACCACGAACCTGGACAGCTGCTTGGCCGAACCGAGGTCCACCTCAAGCCACTTGGAGCTGTTCAGGCTGCACCACTTGTCGCCGGTGCCGCCGTTGACGGTGCCGTTGACGGCCTTGGCCGGGCCTTCGTTGGCGTTGCACTGGCCGGAGGCGGTGGCCGGGCGGTTCAGCGCCAGGTTGCCGCCGGTCGCGGGCGGCGTGCCCGTCCAGCCGACGGTGGTGGAGGCGGCGGTGGAGCGGCCGTAGGTGGTGGAGACGGCCTCGACGTCGAGGGTGGTGGCGTCCTCGGTGCCGGCCCGGTCGAGCCGCCCGACGTAGTACGCGTCGTTGGGGGTCGCGCCGAGGAAGGTCCGGCTGCCGTCGGCGTTGCGCCGGTACACCTCGTAGTGGTGGACGTCGCCGCCGGGCGCGGCCGTCCAGGAGAGCCGCAGCGACTGGCTGGAGCCCGCCGTCACGTCGCTCGCGCCGAGGACGGTGAGGCCGCTGGGCGCCGCCGGGGCGCCCACCTCGCCGTCGTGGATGGAGATCTGGCCGATCCGCACGTCGTAGGCGGGGTCGGTGCCGTCGGCCCGGAGGGCGACCTGGGCGATGGTGCGGCCCGCGTACGGGGCGAGGTCGAGGGTGTGCCGCTCCCACCCGGTACCGGAGTTGGCGCCGACGTCGATCGTGGTGAAGCTGTTCGGCGCGTCGGTGAAGGAGACCGCGGCCTTGAGCTTGGTGGGCCCGGCGGCCGGGGTCTTGACGACCAGGTCCAGCTTGGTGTTCGCGGCGACGGGCAGTTTGGTCTCGTACAGCCGCACGGTGTTGGCGGCGTCCAGGGTGCCGGTGAGGCGCAGCGAGGAGCCGCCCTGGTAGGCGTCGGTGAAGTCGACGGACGGGGTGAGCCGGCTGCCGCTGGAGTCGACCATCCACCGGTAGGTCGGCGGGACGTCCTGGAGGGACAGGTTGTTCCAGCCGCCGGTGGCGACCCGGGTGCCGGCGGAGTTGTAGAAGTCCCCCTGCCCGGTGTTGAAGTTGGTGACGAAGGGCTTGGCGGTGATCGGCGAGGACTCGGCGACGTAGCCGGCCAGGCCGGGCCAGTTGTCGGCGGGGTTGGCCTTGGACGGGTCGTTGTTGGCGCCGACCCAGTAGCGGGCGTCCTTGGCGTAGAAGTCGGCCCGGTCGGTGGCGGACTTCCAGGTCCATTCGGGCCGGTAGAGGCCGAGCGAGGTGGTGTGCGGCCGGCCGGCCGGGAAGAGGGAGTTCCAGTCGACGCCGGTGTTGTAGCCGTTGGCCTCGGTGTCGATGCCGGAGTAGAGGTCGTACTCGCTGCGGCCGAGTTGCCGGGCCAGTGCGCGGGAGGAGTTCAGGCCGCCGGAGCTCCAGTTGAAGTTCAGGAACATCGAGTCCGAGGTGCGCTTCGAACCGTCCTGAAGGAACGGGGAGTTGGCGGAGGTGAGGGCGTTCTGCCAGTTGACCGAGCCGGAGGTGGTCATGGCGTCATACCACATGAACTCGGTGCCGCTCTTGGCCTTGCTGTACTGCATGAGGTTGCGCACTTCGGTGGCGAGGGCCGAATCCCCGCCGCCGGTCTCCTGGTTGATGAACCAGCCGTCGAAGCCGTAGTACTGGGCGGCCTGGGCGAGCTTGTCGGCGACGGGGTAGCTGTTGCCGGACTTCTGGACGAAGTCGCGGAGCCACTGGAGCTGACCGCCGTAGGCGGCGGGCGGGAAGAAGACGGTGCCGTAGACCTTGACGCCGTTGCGGTGGGCGGCGTCGATGACGGTCGGGTTGGGGGCGAGGATCAGGCCCTCGCCGGCCGAGCCGCCCCAGAAGACCAGCTTGTCGACGTACTGCCAGTAGCCGAAGGCGTAGTAGTTGGGGTCGGCGGAGCCCTGGGAGGGGTTGTTGGAGGTGGGCCCGAAGGAGACCAGGGAGGCGACCTTCCCTTCGCCGGTGCGGGCGTTGGGGTTGGCCTTGAGGGCGGGGTCGCTGGTGCGCGGCTGGAGCGGGACGCTGGAGCGGTTGAAGCGGGCGTCCGGGTCGGTGGCCGGGTCCCAGTTGAGGATGGTGGAGGGGTACCAGTACGAGGCGTAGGGCTGGGTGCCGGGCGTACTGGCGGTCGGGGTGGTGGGCGCCTGCGGCCCGGCGTGGGCGGCGGGGGCGGCGCCCAGCACGGCGGCCGCGAGGGCGGCGCTGAGCAGCAGGGGTATCCGTCGTGACATGCGTGGCTCCGATCGAGCGGAGGTGGGTGGGGGCGGGCCGTCGGCGTGGACGGTCCGGGTGCATGTGGGCGTGGCGGTGCGCGCGGAGGCGGGGCGACCGCGGGGGGGGGGGGGGCGGGGGGGGGCCGCGGGGGGGGGGGGCGCGGCGGCCCGGGGGGGCGGCGCGCGC
>NZ_JBHWIR010000146.1:5043-19498 GCF_042731835.1 Kitasatospora sp. NPDC059817
CCTCCGCGGGGGGTGGCGGTGGGGGGGGGTGGGTGTGGTGGCGGCGCGCCCGGCGCGGCGCGGCCCCGTGGGCGGCGGGGTGCTCGCGGGGCCCCCCGGGGCGGGCCCGCGGGGGGAGCGGGCCTGCGGAGGGTGCGGGCCGGACAGGGCCTGGGTGCGCGCCGGGCGGAGGCCGCTCGGCGCAGCGAACCTAAACCGGTTCAGGAGCGCTGTCAACGACTCGCGCAGCAACCACCCCGTCGGGTGGCTCGGCCCCCGGCGGCGAGGTGGACTCGCGCACGGTCAGCCTCGGCGTGGGCATCTGCAGGTCCCGCCCGGAGCCGGCCTCGTCGAGGGCCGCCAGCAGGCTGCGGGCGACCTGCTCGCCGAGCGCGAAGGTGTCCCGGCTGAGCGCGGTCAGCGGCGGGTGGACGATCCGGGCCAGCACCGAGTCGTCGAAGGAGACGATGGACAGTTCGGCGGGCACCGCGACGCCCATCTCCCCGGCCACGCCGAGCCCGGCGACGGCCATCACGTCGCTGTCGTAGACGATCGCGGTGGGCCGCCGGGGCCGGGAGAGCAGGGTGCGGGTGGCGGCGGCGCCCTCGGCGTCGCTGAAGTCTGTGGGCACCGACACGGCCTCCTCCAGCCCGAGCCGGCGGGAGGCGTCGCGCAGCGCGCGGATCCGGCGCTGGGTGTGCTGGAAGTGCGGCAGCCCGGCGAGGTGGGCGATCCGGCGGTGCCCGATGGCGGCCAGGTAGTCGACGATGGAGAGCATCGCCTCCCGGTCGTCGGCCCAGATCCGCAGCGGGCCGCCGCCCTTGCCGGGCCCGCCCAGGATGACGGCGGGCAGGCCGAGTTCGTCCAGCACCGGCAGCCGCGGGTCGCGGACCTGGAGGTCGACGACGATGAAGCCGTCGACCCGGTGCTCGGAGGCCCAGCGCCGGTAGACCTCGATCTCGGCGGCGGTGTCCTCGACCACCATCAGGTGCAGCGCGACGGAGCTGGCCGAGAGCACCGCCTGGAGGCCGGACAGCAGTTGGCTGAAGAACGGCTCGACGCCGATGGTGCGGGCCGGGCGGGCGATCACCAGCCCGACGGCGTCGGCCCTGGCTCCGCCGAGGGCCCGCGCGGCGCTGTGCGGGCGCCAGTTCATCTCCTCGGCGACCCGCAGGATCCGGGCCCTGGTCGCCTCGCTCACGCCGGGGCGGCCGTTGAGCGCGAAGGACACCGCGCCCTTGGAGACACCGGCCTGGCGCGCGATGTCGGCGATCGTCGGTCTGGCCACAGAACCCGACTCCTCTCTTGACATCCAAGTTTAGGCGGGAGCATAGTCCCTGGCATAGCTAGACCGGTTTAGTAATACAGGTTCTGGAACTCGGCACCACCCCCGTGACCCAAAACCACCCCCCGAGCTCGGCACGATCCCCCACCCACCCCCAGGACCGGGAGACCCTCATGCGAAGAATCTGGGCGGCACTGACCACGACGGCATTCACCGCGGCCGCACTCACCGGCTGCGGACTCGGCTCCAGCGAAAGCAAGAACAGCGACAGCGTGGCGAGTGCGGCCGCCACCGGCGAGGTCAAGGGCAAGGTCTCGATCCAGACCTGGGCGCTCAAGCCGAAGTTCACCGACTACGTCCAAGGCGTCCTCGACGGCTTCAAGAAGAAGTACCCCGGCGTCGAGGTCGAGTGGCTCGACCAGCCCGGCGAGGGCTACTCCGACAAGGTCCTCAGCCAGGCCGCGTCCGGCGGCCTGCCCGACGTGGTCAACCTCCCGCCGGACTTCGCCTTCCCGCTGGCCAAGAAGGACCTCCTGCTGGACGTCCTCAAGGCCGACCCCAAGCTCGCCGACGAGTACGTCGCAGGCGGCGTCGAGGCCTACCGCTACACCGGCCTGAACGGCACCTTCGGCTACCCGTGGTACCTCAACACCGATGTGAACTACTGGAATTCGGAACTCCTGACGAAGAACGGGCTGGACCCGAAGAAGCTCCCCGCCAGCCTGGACGACCTGATCGCCCAGTCCCGGGCGATGAAGGAGAAGTCCGGCGGCCAGACCTACCTGATGAGCCGCAAGCCGGGCCTCGGCGACCTCTACAACGCCGGCGTGAAGCTGATGTCCGACGACGGCAAGTCCTTCACCTTCAACACCCCCGAGGCCGCCGCGCTGCTCGACAAGTACCGCGACGCCTTCAAGGAGGGCCTGCTGCCCAAGGACGTGCTGACCAACACCTACGTCGGCAACTCCAAGCTCTTCAACGCGGGCACGGCGGCCTGGACCACCGGCGGCGGCAACTTCATCACCAGCCTCGCCACCGACAACCCGACGATGGCCCCGAAGATGCTCTCCTCCCCCACCATGGGCGTCCCGCCGCTGTACGTGCAGGGCCTGACCATCCCGAAGAACACCAAGAACCCGGCCGCCGCCGTCGCCCTCGCCCGCTGGGTCACCAGCCCCGAGAACCAGGCCGCGTTCTCCCACCTGACCAGCGTCTTCCCGTCCACCAAGGCCTCCGCGAACGACCCGTTCTTCAGCAAGAGCGACGGCACCAACGCCGGCGACGCCAAGGTGGTCGCCTTCGACTCGCTCGCCAAGGCCAAGCTGATCCAGCCCGTCCAGGTCGACGACGCCATGAGCACCATCATCAACCAGCAGATCGCGCTGGCCATCAGCGGCGACGCGAGCTCCAAGCAGGCGCTGGACTCCGCCGTCGAGCAGTGCAACAAGCTGCTCAAGGGCTGACGGCCGACCGCCACCCCGACCGTACCGGTCGAGCGGCGGGCCACCCCCGCCCGCCGCACCCGGGAATGACCCGCACCACCCCCAGGAAGGCAACGGCATGACCCACCGGCGTTGGTTCACCCCCTGGCTGCTCGCCGGGCCCGCGATACTCTGGCTGGCCGTCTTCAACCTCTGGCCGGCCGTCAACACGGTGATCCTGTCCTTCACCAACGCCAAGCCCCTGGGCGGCGGGCAGTTCACCGGCCTGGAGAACTACGGGCGCCTGCTCGACGACGAACAGCTCGCCGACGCCCTGCTCAACAGCATCGTCTTCATGCTGGTCTGCCTGCCCCTGCTGACCATCCTGCCGCTGCTGCTCGCCCTGCTCGTCCAGCGCAAGGTCCCCGGCATCACCTTCTTCCGCACCGCCTTCTACACCCCGGTCATCGCCTCCGCCGTCGTGGTGGCGCTGATCTGGGGCTGGGTGCTGGACGACCGCGGCCTGGTCAACGGCCTGCTCCAGCAGTCCGGGATGGCCGACTCCCCGGTCGCCTTCCTCACCGACCGCTGGCTGCTGCTGTTCAGCGCGATCGCCCTGACCGTCTGGAAGGGCTTCGGCTACTACATGGTCATCTACCTGTCCGCCCTCGCCAACGTCCCGCGCGAACTGCACGAGGCGGCGGCCGTCGACGGCGCCAGCCCGATCCGCCGGTTCTGGCACGTCACCCTGCCCGGGGTGCGGCCGACCATGATGCTGGTCTCCGTCCTCATCTCGGTCAGCGCGCTGCGCGTCTTCTCCGAGCTGTACGTGCTCTCCCACGGCCAGGGCGGCCCGGGCGGGCGGGACATGTCGGTGGTGATGCTGATCCAGATGTACAGCCGCGGCTTCAACGGCCACCTCGGCTACGCCTCCGCGCTCAGCCTGATGCTGTTCGTCATCACCCTCGGCCCGATGCTGCTGCTGATGCGCCTGAACCGGAAGGCGGCCTGAACCCCGTGACCTCCCCCCGTTCGAAGGCCGCCCGCCGCGCTCAAGACTCGCAGGGCTCGCAGGGACCCCGGGGCTCCCGGGGCTCCCAGGGCTCCCGGGGTTTCAACACCCCCTCCCCCGCCCAGACCGCCGGCCGCTACCTGCTCCTGGTGCTCGTCCTGCTGCTGGTGGTCGGGCCGTTCCTGTGGCAGCTCTCCACCTCCCTCAAGGGTCCCAACGAAGACGTCTACACCAGCACCCCGAGCTTCATCCCCGAACAGCTGACCTTCGGCAACTACGGCAAGGTCGCCGAGACCATCCCGGTCTGGACCTACGCCCTCAACTCGCTGATCGTCGCCGCCATCTGCATCACCGGCAACGTGGTCGGCTGCACCCTGGCCGGCTACGCGCTCGCCCGGCTGCGCTTCCGCGGCGCCAAGCTCGTCCTCGGCCTCTTCCTCGCCACCCTGGTGCTCCCCGGCGAGGTCACCATCGTCTCCCAGTACGTGCTGGTGCGCGGCCTCGGCCTGGCCGACAGCCTGACCGGCGTCGCCCTGCCCGGCGCGATCGCCATGCTCAACGTGCTGCTGATGCGCACCGCCTTCGCCGCCGTCCCGCTCGAACTCGACCAGGCCGCCCTGGTCGACGGCGCCACCGTGTGGCAGCGCCTCTGGCACATCAGCCTGCCCAACGTGCGCGGCATGCTCAGCGTGATCGTCATCTTCACCTTCATCGGCGCCTGGGACGACTTCCTCTGGCCACTGATCGTGCTCAACGACCCGCAGAAGTACACCCTCACCGTCGGACTCCAGTACCTCAACGGCACCTTCTCCGCGAACCCGCGGCTGATCGCGGCCGGCACCATGATCGCCTTCCTGCCGATCGTCGTGGTGTTCGGCGTCTGCCAGCGCTTCTTCTTCAAGGGCGTCGAGGAGGGAGCCGTCAAGGGTTAGGCCCGGTCCGACCGAGGACGTGTCCGACGATTCCTGACCCCACCGCCCGTTCGCCCCACACCCGTTGAGGAATCACCCGCCCATGAGCACCCCCGCACCGCAGCGCCCCCGCTTCGGCGTCAACTACACGCCCAGCGCCGGCTGGTTCCACCACTGGCTCGACTTCGACCTGGACGCCGTCCGCGCCGACTTCGACTCCATCGCCGCACTCGGCCTGGACCACGTCCGGGTCTTCCCGCTCTGGCCGCTGTTCCAGCCCAACCGCACCCTGATCCGGCCGCGCGCCGTCGAGCAGTTGGCGGCCCTGGTGGACGCGGCCGGCGAACGCGGCCTGGACGTCGCGGTGGACGGCCTCCAGGGCCACCTGTCGAGCTTCGACTTCCTGCCCTCCTGGACCCAGACCTGGCACCGGCGCAACATCTTCACCGACCCCGAGGTCCTCGACGGCCAGGCCGCCTACCTGCGCACCCTCGCCGAGGCGCTGCACGAGCGGCCCAACTTCCTCGGTATGACGCTCGGCAACGAGATCAACCAGTTCTCCGGCGAACCGCACCCCGACCCCGACCGGATCACCCCCGGACAGGCCGACGCCTGGCTGCGCCGGATGCTCGACGCCTGCGAGCAGGGCGCGCCCGGCCGGATGCACCTGCACGCCTCCTACGACGCCGCCTGGTACCTGGACGAACACCCGTTCACCCCCTGGCACTCGGCCCGGATCGGCGCCGCCACCGCCGTGCACTCCTGGGTGTTCAACGGCACCGCCCAGCGCTACGGCGCCCACTCCACCGCCACCGCGCAGCACGCCGCCTACCTGGTCGAGCTCTCCAAGGCCTGGGCGGACGACCCGGCCCGCCCGGTCTGGCTCCAGGAGGTCGGCGCCCCCGCCCCGCACATCACCGCCGAGGACGCCGCCCGGTTCACCGGCGCCACCGTCGAGGCCGTGCTCGACTGCCCGGACGTGTGGGGCGTCACCTGGTGGTGCTCGCACGACGTGGACCGCTCGCTGGCCGACTTCCCCGAGCTGGAGTACAGCCTCGGCCTGCTCACCACCGACCGCGCGGTCAAGCCGGCCGGCGCCAGGCTGGCCGAGGCCGCCGCCGAGGCGCGCCGCTCCTGGCAGCCGCCCGCGCCGCGCACCACCGCCGTGGTGGTGGCCACCGGGGACGAGGTGACCGCGCCCAAGCGCTCGGTCTGCGGGCCCGGCGGCGCCGTCTACGAGGCGTTCATGCGCCTCGCCGAGGCGGGCGCCCGCCCGACCACCGTCCTCGCCGAGCACGCCGAGGACCAGGCCCACCTGGCCGCGCGCGGGATCACCGAGGTGGTCCACCCGGACGACGTACGGTCCCTGTAACCCTTCGCCCCAGCCGTTACCCCTCAGCCACGATCCTCACTCACGCCCCTCAGACACGCCCCTCAGTCACGCAACGGAGCCCGCTGACATGCACGATGACCGCACGCTGGTCGAGTCCCGCCTCAAGCGCGTCCTGGACGAGCGCATCCGCCCGGCCGTCTACCCCGAGTCCGTCCCGCTGGAGGTCGGCATCTGGACGGCACCCGGCGAGCCCGTCCCGGTCGCCGAGGGCCTGGCCGCGCCGCGCACCCCGATCGCGGTCGGCGACGCCTGGGGCGCGCCGTGGGGCACCAGCTGGATCACCGTGACCGGCACCGTGCCGCAGGCCTGGGCCGGGCGGACGGTCGAGGCGCTGATCGACCTCGGCTTCGACGCCAACATGCCCGGCTTCCAGTGCGAGGGCCTGGTCTACCGCCCGGACGGCACCCCGGTGAAGGGCCTCAACCCGCAGAACCAGTGGGTGCGCATCGCCGCCCCCGCGGCCGGCGGCGAGCAGGTCCTGCTGCACGTCGAGGCGGCCTCCAACCCGGTCATCCTGGACTACCACCCCTTCCTGCCCACCGAGTTGGGCGACAAGGACACCGCCGGCGACCAGCCGCAGTACAAGCTGACCGGGATGGACCTCGCCGTCTTCGACGAGACGGTCTGGCAGCTGGTGATCGACCTGGAGGTGCTCGGCGAGCTGATGGCCGAGCTGCCGGTGGACGGCGCCCGCCGCTGGGACGTCCTGCGCGCGGTCGAGCGGGCGCTCGACGCGATCGACCTCCAGGACGTCAACGGCACGGCGGCCGCCGCCCGTTCGGAGCTCGCCGGGGTGCTGGCCGCACCCGCCGTGCCGTCCGCGCACCGGATCAGTGCGATCGGCCACGCGCACATCGACTCGGCCTGGCTCTGGCCGCTGCGCGAGACCGTCCGCAAGGTGGCGCGCACCACCGCCAACATGACCGCGCTGCTGGAGGACGAGCCGGACTTCCTCTACACCATGTCCCAGGCGCAGCAGTTCGCCTGGATCAAGGAGCACCGCCCCGAGGTGTACGCCCGGGTGCAGAAGGCCGTGGCGCAGGGCCGGTTCGTCCCGGCCGGCGGCATGTGGGTCGAGTCCGACACCAACATGCCCAGCTCGGAGGCGATGGCCCGGCAGTTCGTGCACGGCAAGCGGTTCTTCCTGGACGAGTTCGGGGTGGAGAACCACGAGGCGTGGCTGCCCGACACCTTCGGCTTCACCGGCGGACTGCCCCAGATCATCCGCAACGCGGGCTCCAAGTGGCTGCTGACGCAGAAGATCTCGTGGAGCCAGATCAACAAGTTCCCGCACCACACCTTCCTCTGGGAGGGCATCGACGGGACGAGGATCTTCACCCACTTCCCGCCCGTGGACACCTACAACTGCTCCATGAAGGGCAGCGAGATCGCCCACGCGGCAAGGAACTTCAAGGACAAGGGAGTGGCCCGGCACTCGCTCGCCCCGACCGGCTGGGGCGACGGCGGCGGCGGCACCACCCGCGAGATGGTCGCCAAGGCGGGCCGGATGAAGGACCTGGAGGGCTCGGCCACCGTCCGCTGGGAGAAGCCCGCCGAGTTCTTCACCAAGGCCGAGGCCGAGTACCCGAACCCGCCGGTCTGGGTCGGCGAGCTCTACCTGGAGCTGCACCGGGCCACCCTGACCAGCCAGGCGAAGACCAAGCAGGGCAACCGGCGCAGCGAGAACCTGCTGCGCGAGGCCGAACTCTGGTGCGCCACGGCCTCGTTGCGCACCGGCGCGGCCTACCCGTACGAGCAGCTGGACCGGATCTGGAAGACCGTCCTGCTGCACCAGTTCCACGACATCCTGCCCGGCTCCTCCATCGCCTGGGTGCACCGCGAGGCCGAGGCGACGTACGCGGCGCTGGCCGCCGAGCTGGACTCGCTGATCGACGGCGCCCAGCAGGCCCTCGCCGGGGACACCGCCGGCGGGCGCGAGCTGGTGTTCAACTCGGCGCCGCACCCGCGCTCGGCCGTCCCGGCCGGCGGGGCCGCCCCGGCCGTGTTCGGCGCGGGCGCCTGCGAGGTCGTCGAGCGGCCCGAGGGCGGCTTCCTGCTGCGCAACGGGCTGCTGGACGTGGTCGTGGACGCCGACGGCCTGGTGGCGTCGGTGGTCGAGGTGGCGAGCGGCCGCGAGAGCGTCGCCCCCGGCACCCGGGCCAACCTGCTCCAACTGCACCCGGACTTCCCCAACATGTGGGACGCCTGGGACGTCGACCAGTTCTACCGCAACACCGTCACCGACCTGACCGCCGTGGACGCGCTGACGGCGCTCTCCGCCCCCGACCAGGCCACCGTCCGGGTCGCGCGCTCCTTCGGCTCGTCCACCGTCGTCCAGACGCTCACCCTGCGGGCGGGCGAGCAGCGGCTCGACATCGACACCGAGGTCGACTGGCACGAGACCGAGAAGTTCCTCAAGGCCGCGTTCCCGCTGGACGTGCACACCGAGCGGTACGCCGCCGAGACCCAGTTCGGCCACCTCTACCGGCCCACCCACACCAACACCAGCTGGGACGCCGCCAAGTTCGAGGCCTGCAACCACCGCTTCGTCCACCTCGACGAGCCCGGCTGGGGCGTCGCCCTCGTCACCGCCTCCACCTACGGCCACGACGTCACCCGCGCCGTGCGCGACACCGACGGCGGCACCACCACCACCGTCCGCTTCTCGCTGCTGCGCGCGCCGCGCTTCCCCGACCCGAAGACCGACCAGGGCCTGCACCGCTTCCGGCACGCCCTCGTCCCGGGCGCGGCGATCGGCGACGCCGTCCGCGAGGGCTACCGGATCGGCCTGCCCGAGCGGCGCGTCACCGGCAGCGCCGAGCAGGTCGCGCCGCTGGTGCAGCTCGACAACGACGCGCTGGTGGTCAGCGCGGTCAAGCTCGCCGACGACCGCAGCGGCGACCTGATCGTCCGGGTCTACGAGGCCGGCGGCGGCCGTGCCCGTGGCCTGCTCACCACCTCCTACCCGCTGGCCGGCGCCGTCCCCTGCGACCTGCTGGAGCGGCCCTGGGACGGCACCCGCGGCGAGGTGGCCGTGGAGGACGGCGCGGTGCGGCTGGCGCTGCGGCCGTTCGAGCTGGTCACGCTGCGCCTGAGCGCGGCGGGCTGAGCACGGCGGGCTGAGCACGGCCGTCTGACGGCGGGGCCCTGCCGCTGGGGCCCCGCCGTTGGGGGCCCTGCCGTTGGGGGCCTCGCACCCCCGCCCGCCCGCCGCGCCCCGCATGCCGCACTACGCTGATCGGCGCCCCGGCCCGCCCGCCGGGGCGCCACCCCCGCCCGAACCCGCCTGGAGCCCGCCGCGATGACCCTCACCCCGCCGCCCGCCGCCACCCCGCTGTTCGCCGCCGTGGACATCGGCGGCACCAAGATCGCCGGGGCGCTGGTCGACGGCCACGGGCGGCTGCGGCACCGGCTCCAACTGCCCACCCCGGCCCGGGAGCCGGGCGCGGCCGTGCTCGCCGTCGTGCACGAGGTGCTGGACCGGCTCGCCGGCACCGCCGACTGGACCGCCGTGACGGCCGTCGGGATCGGCAGCGCCGGCCCGGTCGACCTCGCCGCCGGCACCGTCAGCCCCGTCAACATCCCCGGCTGGCGCGACTTCCCGCTGGTCGCCGAGGTCGCCGCGCACCCGGCGGTGGCCGCCCGGCGGCTGCCCGTCCACCTGGCCGGGGACGGCGTCGCAATGGCCGCCGCCGAGCACTGGCAGGGCGCCGCCCGGGGCGCGGCCAACGCGCTGTGCCTGGTGGTGTCGACCGGGGTCGGCGCCGGGCTGGTGCTCGACGGCGCCGTCCGTCCCGGCCCGAGCGGCAACGCCGGCCACCTCGGCCACATCAGCGTCGACCTGGACGGCGAGCCCTGCCCGTGCGGCTCGCGCGGCTGCCTGGAGGGCCTCGCCAGCGGCACCGCGATCGCCCGCCGGGCCCTCGCCGAGGGCTGGCGCCCGGCCGGGGAGGACCGCTCGGCCCGGGCCGTCGCCGCCGACGCCGAGGCGGGCGACCCGGTCGCGCTCGCCTCCTTCGACCGCGCCGCCCAGGCCCTCGCCGCCGGGATCGCCGCCACCGCGGCCCTGGTCGACCTCGACCGGGTGGTGGTCGGCGGCGGCGTCGCCACCGCCGGCGACGTCCTGTTCGCGCCGCTCGCCCGCCACCTCGACCGCTACGCCACGCTGTCCTACATCCGCGGCCTCGACGTCCGCCGCGCCGAACTCGGCACCGATGCCGGGCTGATCGGCGCGGCCGCGCTCTGCCGCTGACCCGAACCCCTCGGAGGCCGCGCCATGTCGCTCCCGCCCTTCGCCCTGCTCCACAACCCGGTCCGCCCGTACGCGTGGGGCTCGCCCACCGCCATCCCCGCACTGACCGGCACCGCGCCGACCGGCGCCCCGCAGGCCGAACTGTGGATGGGCGCACACCCGTCGGCGCCCTCCGAGCTGCTGGCTCCGGACGGTGCCGGCGGGCCGCAGCCGCTGGACGAACTCATCCAGCGGTACCCGAACGCCATGCTCGGGCCGGACACCGTGGGGCGGTTCGGCCCGGCGCTGCCGTTCCTGTTCAAAGTGCTGGCCGCCGACCGGGCGCTCTCCCTCCAGGTCCACCCGACCCGGACCCAGGCGGCGGCCGGGTACGCGGCCGAGGAGGCCCGCGGGGTCCCGCTCGACGCACCCGAGCGGGTCTTCAAGGACCCCGGGCACAAGCCCGAACTCATCTGCGCCCTCGGGGACTTCGAAGCACTGTGCGGATTCCGCCCGGCCGCCGACACGGCCCGGCTGCTGGACGCGCTCGCCGTCCCGCTGCTCGCCCCCTGGGTGGACGACCTGCGCGCGCACCCCGCCGCCGAGGTCCTGCCCGCACTGCTGCGCCGGGTCCTGGCCGAGGACCGGCCCACCGGCCCCCAACTCCGCGACATCACCCGGTCTTTGCACCGGCTCGCGGCCGAGGGCGGCCCGTTCGCCGAGGCCTGCGCCGGCTACGCCCGCGCCGCCGCGCAGTACCCCGGCGACCCGGGCCTGATCGCCGCGCTGCTGCTCAACCACGTCCGGCTCGCGGCGGGCCAGGCCCTCTACCTGGACGCCGGCGTGCCGCACGCCTACCTCCGGGGCGTGGGTGTGGAGTTGATGGCCAACTCGGACAACGTGCTGCGCTGCGGGCTCACCCCCAAGCACGTCGACGTCGACGGCCTGCTGGCGGTCACGTCCTTCCACACCGGTGAACCGCAGGTCCTCACGGCGCTCCCAGGAGACCGATTCGAGGACGAATTCCCCTCCCCCGCCGAGGAGTTCCGACTCTCCCGGCTGCGCCCGGGCCCGGCCGCCGTCCGCGCCGAGCTGCCCACCCCGCAGATCCTGCTGTGCGTCGAGGGCCGCGCCCGACTGCACGCCCCCGGCTTCGCGGACCTCGACCTCCCCCGGGGCGCGTCCGTCTACCTGCGGCCGGGTGCCGGACCGGTCGAGCTGACCGGCCGGGGTGCGGAGCTGTTCCGGGCCACCACCGGCGCGCCGGCCCAGGCCGGCACCGGGTGGCCGAACAGCAGGTCGTAACCGTCCGGGAGCTGCTCGACCACACGGTCGACCAGTTCCCCCGGGGCCAGGTCGGCGAGGGTGCCGAGCACGGCCCCGATGTCCCACGGCCCGGTCGCCTCGGTCGCGCCGTCGATCCAGCCGACCACACCGCGCACGAAGCGCTCGGCGGTCAGCGGTTCGGCGGCGGGCCCGGCATCGCGCAGCAGCGGGGCGTACGCCTCGGGCAGCGCGTCGGCGAGCTCGGCCCGTTCGGCCCCGACCAGGTGCTCACCGAGCAGTGCGAGCACGACCCGGATGGCGTGCTCCGCCTCCGCCTCGCTCGGGTACTCCCCGCAGTCGACGACGCGGGCGCGGAAGTCCTCCGGGGAGATGGTCATCGCGTCCTCCTTCCGGTCGGCGGGGACCGGCTGCGCTCCGCCCGGAAGCCGGAGGCCGAGAGCCGCCGGCCCTCGCGCGGACGATCCGTGGCCCGGTGGCCCGGTGGCGGCGGACGGCTGGTGGCGGACGGCCCGTGGCGGACGGCCCGTGGTGGACGGCTGGTGGCGGCGAGGTCCGGTCGGCTGCGCCGTCACGGCCCGTGACCGCCTGGGGTTCGCCGGTACCCGTGCTGCTCAGCGTACTGCGGCACGGCGGCAGGGAGACCGGCCGGACGGATCGACGCCGTTGTCGATCACGTCGCCGGCCCGCGCCCTGCCCGGCGCGGGGCCACCAGGGGCCCGGGTGTCAGGCCGCCGAGGCCCGACACCGTCTGCGGGTGCGGTGCGGCAGAGCGGCACCCGTGCGGGCCGCCACGCGCTGCGGCGGCGGCGCCGTGACCGGCACGGCCGGTGCGGTGGGCACAGCGGGCACAGCCGGCACCGCGGGGGCCCGCACCTCGTCCGGCATAAACGCCTCGAGAAAACTCCGCTCGTTCGAACTGAGTTTGCGCGAGCGGCCTGATTCACGGTCCCGCGCGACCACCACGGTCCTGGCCCGCATAAAGGTGAGCGGGTCACGGCAGACATCCACCACGATATGCGTGGAACTCCGCCCGATCCGTTCAACCGTCAACTGCACCGACAATGGCTCGGGCCGGTGGTACAACTGCTCCAGAAAATCGATCTCGTGCCGCGCGATAATGAATCCGGACGGGAACAGGGCGTCCCGGACGGCGGTCTCGTGGTGGCAGAACATGTCGTAAATCCCCTCCTGGACGTAGCCGACCAGCCGGGCGTTGTTGATGTGCCCGTTCTCGTCGACGTCGCTCCACCGGGTGGGGCAGGACAGCACGTGCACGCCCGGGTGCAGCGCGCTCACTGCTGCGTCAGCCCGGCGCCGGTCGCGGCGGGGAGCAGTGCCCGGCGCAACCTGGCGTAGTAACCGGACTGTTCGGCCGCCATCCGGGCCGCCGTCCAACCCTCCTCGGCCGCTTCCGCGGCGACCTGGACGACCAGGCTGTCGAGCACCGCGTCAACCGACCGGCAGAGTTCGGCGACCGCGGCGAGACGCTCGGTGACATCCGCGCCTCCGGCCGCGCCCCGGGCCGGGAAAGCGGCCAGCGATTCCGCCGCGAGCTGCAGGTCGTCGACGGTGTCCGGCATTTTCTCCGGCATGTTTTCCGGCATCAAATTCGACACGTTTTTCTCCATGACTCAATCCGGCCATTACGGCCCGGTAGCTAGTGTTCGAATACACCGAATCGGTGTCGGCCCCCCGACGCCTTCGACGCTATCCCAGCCGACACGGTGGACGGATGGTTTACGGACGGCGACGGGAAACTCACTTCTATTGGAGTAGTTTGCCGGGGTACACAATATGCCCCATCATCCGAATGCCGTCGGCAGAACGGGTGGCATCGCCGACCCGAACCCCGAAACCGGCACCTGCGCGTCGCAAATCTGCTACCAGCCTCCCCACCACCTCGCCTTGTAGAGGTGCGTCCCGCGCAGGGTCCGCGTACCGTCCGGCCGGTGCAGGGTGATCACCGAGGTGCACCAGGAGCACGGCCCGCTGTGGTCGGGGGCCACGGTCAGCAGCCGTCCGGTGCCGGGCTCGTCCCCGACGCTCTTCACGTCCCGGACGGCTGCGGGGTCGTCCAGCCGCACGGCGGTGAAGCGGTCGGCCGCCGGGTCGTACCGCCACAGGCCGGTCAGCGTGCTCACCCAGAACCGCCCCGGCTCGGCCAGCACCGGCGCGAGGTCGTGCCCGCCGTGGTCGGGCAGCGGCGTCGACCGGACGGCGGTCAGGGTGGGCGCCGCCGGGGTGCCGCCCACCCGCAGCGCGGTCAGCACGTCGTCGCCGAGCACCCAGAGCAGGCCCGTCCGGCCGTCCCAGTGCACGCCGTGCGCGCCCGGGAGCGGGTAGCCGGCGTGGGCGGTGGCACGCGGCCCCTGCGAGGCCGCGTACAGCCGCACCCACCCGCCACCGCTCGCCGCGACCGCGACGTTGCCGTCCGGCAGCAGCTCGATGCTGTGCGGATTGGCCGCCCCGCCCAGGTCCGCCGCCCAGCGCGTCGCGCCGGTGGTGGTGTCCACGACGACGGCCAGGCCGCCGGAGGCGGTGGTCAGCAGGTAGCGCCGGCCCTGCCGGACCCGGCTCTTCGCCTCGTCCGGATTCGTCCAGCTCCGCGCGGGCGTCAGGTCCGCGAGCCCGGCCGCCCGGTCGGCGCTCCAGCCCCACACGACCGGCAGCCGCCCCGGGCCCCGGTAGGCCATCAGCTCCTCGGCGCTCTGCAGCACCAGGACGCTACGGGACTCCTGGTCCACCACCACGACCGCCCACCCGGGCGACCTGGCCTGCGCGCCGGTCGCCGGCACGCAGAACAGCAGGACGCACAGGGCGCACAGGGCCGCCAGCCTTCTCCTCAGCACGCCCCCACCGTGCTTGCTCCCGGGCCGGTTTGCACGGTGGAGCGTCCGAACGGCCGTGGCGATCACGGTGGCGGATCCGGGGTGGCG
>NZ_JBHWIR010000147.1:0-829 GCF_042731835.1 Kitasatospora sp. NPDC059817
CTGCGCGGCGGCCCGCCGACGGTGGCCGGGCGCTGGTCGCTGCTGCCCGCCTTCACCACCGACCCGACGGTCCGGGCCACCACCCAGGCACAGAGCCTGCTGGACCGGCACGGCCTGGTCACCCGGGGCGCGGTGGCGGCCGAGCGGGTGCCGGGCGGCTTCGCCGGGGTGTACCGGGTGCTCGCCGCGATGGAGGAGCGCGGCCGGGCCCGCCGGGGCTACTTCGTCGAGGGGCTGGGCGGCGCCCAGTTCGCCATGGAGGGCGCGGCCGACCGGCTGCGCTCGGTCAACGGCCGGCTGGAGCGGGCCCGGGCCGCCGAGTGGCCGGCCGCCCCGGCCACCGAGCCGCCGCAGGTGCTGGTGCTGGCCGCCGCCGATCCGGCGAATGCCTACGGCTCCGCACTGCCTTGGCCGGAGCCGCCGACGGCCCCCGGAGCCAAGGAGGCCCGGGCGCACCGCCCGGGCCGCAAGGCGGGCGCCCTGGTGGTGCTGGTGGACGGCGAGTTGGCGCTGTACGTCGAACGGGGCGGCAAGTCGCTGCTGGCCTGGCCGGAGGACGGCGCCATCCGGGCGCTGGCGGTGGGCGCGCTGGCGGCCGCGGTCCGCGAGGGTGCACTCGGCAGCGTCACGGTCGAGCGGGCGAACGGCGAGCCGGCCCTCGGCTCGGCGCTGGGCGCCGCGTTGGAGGAGGCCGGCTTCCACGCCACCCCGCGCGGCCTGCGCCTGCGGTCCTCCTGAGGTCCGCCGACGCCGAAGGGCTCCCGGCGAACACGGGGCCCCCCCGCTCTGTCTTATATTATTAAACTTAATGAGTGTTTTTAGCCATTTA
>NZ_JBHWIR010000147.1:839-18384 GCF_042731835.1 Kitasatospora sp. NPDC059817
TACACCCCCCCCCCCCCCAACCCCCCAACCATGGGGGTGTGGGGGGCTGGTTTTTTTTTAAACCCCCCCCCCCCCTAGGGCGGGGGGGCATCCGGTGCCCCGCGGCCTTCGTTCGCTCGTATCACCCGTTCGAGTGGCTCAGCCGACTGTCGGCGGTTGCGCCGCCACCCGGGCCACGGCCTCCTTTGACGGGCGCCGCTGCGGCCCGGTCGCGTTCCGGTCGGCGTGGACCGGGATCAGGCCGAGTCCCCAGCCGCCGGCCGCGAGCAGTCCCAGCACAGCGCCGTCGGCCAACTGTCCCCGGACCGCCGGCAGCCACCAGACCAGCCCTGCCGTCAGGATCACCAGGACCCGGCGGGCCGGCCACGGTATCAGTCGCCGCAGCCGTATTCGAGCCTCCGTGCACGCCGTCGCGGATCTCCGCACGACCGCCCTCCTTCGCTCGCCCCGGGCACCAGGAGCCCGGGAGTCGAGGCCGGGTTCAGGCGGCGACCACGTCCATCGCGGCGGCCTTGGGCGACATGTTCGCCCGGTCGGTGCCGGGGGCGGGCAGCGGAACCGGTTCGAGTACCGGCCTCAGCAGATCACCTTCGGAGAGGGTGGCCATCGCCGCAAGTTCAGCGAGCGACAGTTCGTCGCTGACCTCGCGCATGACCTCGGACATCCGGACGTCGAGCGCGTCGCAGATGGCGGAGAGCAGCTCCGAGGAGGCCTCCTTCTGTCCCCGCTCGACCTCGGAGAGGTAACCGAGCGAAACCCTGGCTGCCGCCGACACCTCGCGGAGTGTGCGGCCCTGGCGCTGGCGCTGCCGACGCAGTACATCGCCCAGTAGGCGACGAAGCAGGATCATCGGTGCCTCCCTCCTCGGACTGCGGATCGAGATGTCACGACCCCACCGTACCGCCTTGCCCGCTTCGCGTGCGGGGACCCTGGTCGTGTTCACTCTGGGCTGCAAGGCTGTCCCCCTCCTCGTTCCGGTGTCGTTTCCGGGTCCACGGGCCCCTCGTGGTACCCCTCGCGGACCGCCCGGCCACCGTCACGCAACTCGTTCGCCACCTGGTTTCTGCCCAACCAGGCCCTTGGATGTAACACGATCCTCCAGCTGTGCCATGCCCGCGGACCGGATCGGCGGATCTCGGTTCGGTGGAGATCGCCGCGATCGGGGCTCCACCACGCCTCCGCGGCGCCTCCAACGGGCTGCGGGACGCCCGGGTGCGGGCCCCGCGGGGTTCAGGTCGTGGGCGTACCGGCCCGGAGCCGCCCGACGAACAGCTCCAGAGCGGCGGTCACCGCCCCGTGACGGATTCTGGCACGCCCGCCCGACAGCCGGGGCGAACTGACCAGAGTTCCCTCCGGACCGGCGACCGCCAGGTGTACGGTGCCCACCGGCTGCCCGTCCTGCGGGTCCGGCCCGGCCACCCCGGTCGTCGCGATCCCGTACGTGGCCCCCAGCAGCCGGCGCACACCCTCGGCCATCTGCCCCGCCACCACCGGGTGGACCGGCCCGTACACCGCCAGGAGCCCCTCGTCCACGCCGAGCACCGAGGCCTTCAGCTCGGTGGCGTACGCGGTGACCGAGCCCCGGAAGGTCGCGGACGCCCCGGGGACGTCGACCAGGGCGGCCGCGAGCAGCCCTCCGGTCAGCGACTCGGCGACGGCCAGCGTGCCGCCCCTGGCCCGCAGCGCCTCGTGCGCCCGTACCGCCAGCTCGTGCTCCGTCACCCGGTCTCCCCCGTCGCTCACCGGCCCGCGCGCTCCGCGGCCAGTCCCTCGCGGCGCATGCGCAGCGCCTGTCCGACGTAGTCCAGCGCGGTGCCGATGGTCAGCAGTACCGCCAGGGCCATCAGCACGGCCCGGGCGGTGGCCAGCCAGCCGGTCAGCTCCAGGACGTACATGCCGACCGCGATGCCCTGGGTCAGCGTCTTGATCTTGCCGCCTCGGCTGGCCGGGATGACCCCGTAGCGGATCACCCAGAAGCGCATCAGGGTGATGCCGAGTTCGCGGGCCAGGATCACCGCGGTGACCCACCAGGGCAGGTCTCCGAGCAGCGAGAGGCCGATCAGCGCCGAGCCCATGATCGCCTTGTCGGCGATCGGGTCGGCGATCTTCCCGAAGTCGGTGACCAGGCCCTTGCGCCGGGCCAGCTCGCCGTCGAACAGGTCGGTGATCATCGCGATGGCGAACGACGCCCAGGCGACCGAGCGCCACTTGGGGTCGTGCCCGCCGTCGGCGAACAGCAGCGACACGAAGACCGGCACCAGCAGCAGCCGGAGCATCGTGAGCATGTTGGCGATGTTCCAGACAGCCGGCGCCGGCGACACCGCGGCCGGCGGTCTGCCCGGATGGGCCGCGGCCGGGGCGCCGGGCCCCTTGGTCATTCCCCGGCTCCCGGGGCCTGACGGACCCGGACCGGCTCCAGCGCCTCGGCGATCAGGTCGACGCCTTCGCTGGCGACCACCTTGGCCCGGTGGAACTGGCCGATCTGCGGGTCCTCGACGCCGGTGAGGGTGGTCAGGCCGTCGGTCTCGGGGGCCTGGTGGGCGGCCCGGCCCTCGACCACGCCGTCCTCGATGGACTCGATCAGGACCTCGACCTCGGTGCCGACGCGCTGCTCGGCCCGCTGGGCGGTCATCTCCTCGGCCAGCCGGCTGAGCCGGTTCAGCCGGTCGGCGATCACGTCCTCGGACAGCTTGCCGTCGTAGGTCGCGGCCTCGGTGCCGTCCTCGTCGGAGTAGCCGAAGACGCCGATCGCGTCCAGCCCGGCGTGCGTGACGAAGCGCTCCAGCTCGGCGAAGTCCGCCTCGGTCTCGCCGGGGAAGCCGACGATGAAGTTGGACCGGGCGCCGGCCTCCGGGGCCCGGTCGCGGATGGTCTTCAGCAGGTCCAGGAACTGGTCGGTGGAGCCGAAGCGGCGCATCCGGCGCAGCACGGCGGGCGCCGAGTGCTGGAAGGACAGGTCGAAGTAGGGCACCACGTCCGTGGTCCCGGTCATCGCGTCGATCAGGCCGGGGCGCATCTCGGCGGGCTGCAGGTAGGAGACCCGGACCCGCTCGACGCCCTCGATCGCGGAGATCTCGCCGAGCAGCGTCTCCAGCAGCCGGATGTCGCCGAGGTCCTTGCCGTACGAGGTGTTGTTCTCGCTCACCAGGACGACCTCGCGCACGCCCTGCTCGGCCAGCCACTGGGCCTCGTGCAGCACGTCGGAGGGGCGGCGGGAGATGAAGGAGCCGCGGAACGCCGGGATGGCGCAGAAGGAGCACCGCCGGTCGCAGCCGGAGGCGAGCTTGACCGAGGCGACCGGGTTGTCGTCGAGCCGCTTGCGCAGGGTGCGCGGGCCGGAGGCCGGGGCGAGGCCCTCGGGCAGGTCGGTGATCGGCTCGGCCGGGGCCTCGGCGGCGCCGTGGCCGGGCAGCGCGACGGCCTCGGCGGCGGACTGCCGCTCGGCCGGGCTGATCGGCAGCAGCTTGCGGCGGTCGCGCGGGAGGTGCGGGGCGTGGTGGCCGCCGGAGAGGATGGTCTGGAGGCGGTCGGAGATGTCGGAGTAGTCGTCGAAGCCGAGCACGCCGTCGGCCTCGGGCAGGGCGTCGGCGAGCTCCTTGCCGTAGCGCTCGGCCATGCAGCCGACCGCGACGACGGCCTGGGTGCGGCCGTGCCCCTTGAGGTCGTTGGCCTCCAGCAGGGCGTCCACGGAGTCCTTCTTGGCGGCCTCGACGAAGCCGCAGGTGTTGACGACGGCGACGTCCGCTTCGGCGGCGTCGTCGACGAGCAACCAGCCGTCGGCTTCCAGTCGCCCGGCGAGTTCCTCGGAGTCCACCTCGTTGCGGGCGCATCCGAGCGTGACAAGGGCGACAGTACGGCGTTCAGGCATAGGGCCAAGATTAACGCGCGGCCTCCGGTGCCGTTCGCCCCGGAGGCCGCGCGCCTCGGATTACCAGATCTTCGCCAGGCCGCAGGGCCGCTCTCCAGGGCCTCCGCAGGCCTGTGGTCAGCCCGCCTGCGGATCGCCGGGGGTGTACGTGACGTGCACCACCTGGCCGTCCTTGCCGAGGAGGCCGAGATCCTTGCCGTTGACGTACGCGTGCACGGCCCCGCCGTTTCCGAGCACCAGCTTGATCTGCTTGGGGTCGGTGAAGGTCTGGTCCTGGCCGTCGCTGATGTTGTTCTGGAACAGCGACTTCCCGCTGCCGTCCACCGCGGACACCCAGCTGGTGCTGCCCTCGGCGACCAGTTTCACGGTGACCTTGTCGGCCGGGACGGCGGCGATCGCGGCCGCACTCGGCACGGGCGCCGGCGGCTGCACGGTGGGCGAGGGCACGGAGGCGACCGAGCCGGTGCCGGAGCCGCTGGGCAGCGGCGCGCTGGCGGAGCCGGTGCCGGTGTGGCCGTCCTTGCCGCTGACCAGGTTGAAGCCGATCAGGACGACCACCACGACGATCGCGGAGACCATGGCCGCCGCCCAGTTCGGCCGGCCGCGGCCGGGCACCTTGATCGGGCCGCTGTCGATCAGCTGGGTCGGCCGCTTGGAGGCGGGCGAGCCGCCGTGCGCGGCGTCGTACCGGGCGATCAGGGCCTCGCCGTCGACGCCGACCTCGCGGGCGATCGCACGGATGTGCCCGCGGGCGTAGAAGTCGCCGCCGCAGCGGCCGAAGTCGTCCTCCTCGATGGCGTGGACGATCGGCACCCGGACCCGGGTCGCCGTACTCACCTGGTCCACCGTGAGCCCGGCCTCGATCCGGGCGGTGGACAGCACCCGGCCGATGCTCGGGGCATCGGCCGCCTGCACCGCGTCGTCGGTCGGCTCGACGGACGACGGGGCGTTCTCGCGGTCGGGGGACTTGCCGATGGTCACGGGGCACGCCTTTCGAGCGGATGGCCACCTGCTGGGGAACAGTCTAGGGGCGCGGGCGGATCGTTTCTCAAGCGGAACAGGCCCGAATGCGCGCGCCCGCCCCGACGGGTGCCCGGCACCCCGCTGAACGGCCGTCAGCGGGCCCGCGCGGGGAACCCGGGGGGTTCGCTTTCCGGCCTGTGACGCGGCGTACGGGCGTTCGGTTCCCCTTCACGCGCCTACCCTCCTCCGAACGGGTGAACACTCGTCGCAGGCGCGGGTCGTCAGCCGCGCAGGGCGACCAGCACCCCGTCCAGCTCGTCCGGCTTCACCAGGACGTCGCGGGCCTTGGAGCCCTCGCTCGGCCCGACGATCCCGCGCGACTCCATCAGGTCCATCAGCCGCCCCGCCTTGGCGAAGCCGACCCGGAGCTTGCGCTGGAGCATCGAGGTCGAGCCGAACTGGGTGGAGACCACCAGCTCGGCCGCCTGGATCAGCAGGTCCAGGTCGTCGCCGATCTCCTCGTCGACCTCCTTCTTGGCCCCGCCTCCGACCGTCACGTCGTCCCGGTAGACGGCGGTCAGCTGGTCCTTGCAGTGCTGCACCACCGCGGCGATCTCCGCCTCGGTGACGAACGCGCCCTGGAGGCGGATCGGCTTGCCGGCGCCCATCGGCAGGAACAGCGCGTCGCCCTTGCCGATCAGCTTCTCCGCGCCGGGCTGGTCCAGGATGACCCGGGAGTCGGCCATCGCGGAGGTCGCGAAGGCCAGCCGGGACGGCACGTTGGCCTTGATCAGGCCGGTGACCACGTCCACCGAGGGCCGCTGGGTGGCCAGCACCAGGTGGATGCCGGCCGCGCGGGCCAGCTGGGTGATCCGGACCACCGAGTCCTCGACGTCGCGCGGCGCCACCATCATCAGGTCGGCCAGCTCGTCGACGATCACCAGCAGGTACGGGTACGGGGTCAGCTCGCGCTCGCTGCCGAGCGGCGGGGTGACCGTGCCGGCCTTCACCGCCGCGTTGAAGTCGTCCACGTGCCGGAAGCCGAACGCCGCGAGGTCGTCGTAGCGCAGGTCCATCTCGCGGACCACCCACTGGAGGGCCTCGGCGGCCTTCTTCGGGTTGGTGATGATCGGCGTGATCAGGTGCGGGATGCCCTCGTACGCGGTCAGTTCGACCCGCTTGGGGTCGACCAGCACCATCCGGACCTCGTCCGGGGTGGCCCGGGCCAGGATCGAGGTGATCAGGCAGTTGATGCAGGACGACTTGCCCGCGCCGGTCGCGCCGGCCACCAGGATGTGCGGCATCTTGGCGAGGTTGGCCATCACGGTCTGGCCCTCGACGTCCTTGCCCATGCCGACGACCATCGGGTGGGTGTCCTCGGCGGCCGTGCGCGAGCGCAGCAGGTCGCCGAGGTTGACCATCTCGCGGTCCCGGTTGGGGATCTCGATGCCGACCGCGGACTTGCCCGGGATCGGGCTGATGATCCGCACGTCGGCGCTGGCCACCGCGTACGCGATGTTCTTGGCGAGCGCGGTGATCCGCTCCACCTTGACGGCCGGGCCGAGCTCGACCTCGTAGCGGGTCACCGTCGGGCCCCGGGTGAAGCCGGTGACCCTGGCGTCCACCTTGAACTCGGCGAAGGTGCTGCTGAGCTGGGCCACCACCTCGTCGTTGAGGGCGCTGCGGGCCTTGGCCGGGCCGCCGCGCTCCAGCAGGTCGAGCGGGGGCAGCGCGTAGGTGACGTCGCCGGCCAGCTGGAGCTGCTCCATCCGCACCGGGGCCGGGCCGTGCTCCTCGGGCGCGCCCGGGCCCGCGCTGCGGGCAGCCGGGACGGCGGCCTCCTCCGGCGGGGCGGTGCGGTCCTGCACCTGGTGCATCATGTTCGCCACCGCCGAGGAGGCGGGCACGCCGTAGACCAGTGCCCCGTCCAGGTCGGCGGCGGCGCCGGCGGCGAGGTCGCGGGTGGCGTACGGGTCCAGCGGCTCCTTGTCCAGGGACACCCGGACGGCGTCGGGCTGGTCCTCGTCGTCCGCCGGCTTGCGGCGGCGGCGCCGACGGCGGGCGGCCACCTCGTCGCCCGGGTCCTCGCTGCCCACGGTGAACGGCAGCGCGGCGGGGTCCGCGTCCTCGGGCGGCTCGGTGGACAGGTCGCGCTCCGGCGTACGCCCCTCGCGCAGCTCGTCCTCCGGCCCGGGCTCCACCACGCCGAGCCGCACGCCGGCCGACCGCAGCCGCTCGGGAATGCGGTTGACCGGGGTGGCGGTGACCACCAGCAGGCCGAAGAAGGACAGCAGCAGGAGCAGCGGCACGGCCAGCGCCGGCCCGGCGGCGGCCATCATCGGGGTGGACACGGCCCAGCCGATGATCCCGCCGGCCGCCCTTATCCGCGAGGCGCCGCTGCCCATCATGGGCGCGCCACAGCCGATGTGCACCAGGCCGAGGACGCCGACCAGCAGCGCGCTCAGGCCGATCATGATCCGGCCGTTGGCCTCCGGCAGCTCCGGGTGGCGCCAGAGCCGGACCGCGATCCCGGCCAGCAGGAACGGCACCAGCACGTCGAGCCGCCCGAACAGCCCGGACACCACGGCGGTGGCCGCCTCGCCCAGCCAGCCCTGCGGGCTGAACCAGGTGCCGGCGGCGGTCACCAGCGCGAGTGCGAACAGCAGCAGGCCCAGCCCGTCCTTGCGGTGGGCCGGGTGGAGGTTCTTGGCCCCGTCGCCGAAGCCCCGGAAGATCGCGGCGATGCTGTTCGCCACGCCGAGCCAGACGGCCCGGACGGCCCGGAAGAGTATCGGCTTGGGCGGCGGCGGGGACGGCGGGGCCGGTTTGGCCGCCGCCTTCTTCGCCGGGGCCGCCTTCTTGGCCGCCGCCTTCTTCGCGGGCGGCTTGCCCGGGGCCTTCGCCGCGGCCTTCTTGGACGGTCCCGGACTCGGGTTGCGTGCCGCGCTTCCGGGCGTACGAGTGGCCATGGGTCAGCAGCCTACCGGGGTGGGCCACCAGTGCACATGTGCCCGAGCCGGGGCTCAGGGACGTGTCGCAGACACACCGTCACGCTGACCCGGTTTCACCCGGCCGCGCCAGAAATTCACCCGCAGGAGTGAACCCCGCCGACCGGTTACGCGGTTCCCGGCCGGAGCGCGTCCAGGGCCCGGCGCAGCCCCGCCAGCTTGCGCTCCAGGTGCGCCGCGGTGGCCGCCACCCCGGCGTCCTCGACGCCGTCCAGCTGCTTGCCCAGCGCCTCCGCCTGCTCCTCGACCGCCGCCAGCCGCGCGGACAGCTCGCCCAGCAGCGCCCCGCCCAGGGGCGGCTCGCCGCCGCCCGCCTCCAGTTGCAGCCGCAGCAGCGCGGCCTGCTCCTTCAGCTGGCAGTTCTTCACGTACAGGTCGACGAAGACCGAGACCTTGGCGCGCAGCACCCACGGGTCGAAGGGCTTGGAGATGTAGTCCACGGCCCCGGCCGCGTAGCCGCGGAAGGTGTGGTGCGGGCCGTGGTTGATCGCGGTCAGGAAGATGATCGGGATGTCCCGGGTGCGCTCGCGGCGCTTGATGTGGGCGGCCGTCTCGAAGCCGTCCATCCCGGGCATCTGGACGTCCAGCAGGATCACCGCGAAGTCGTCGGTGAGCAGCGCCTTGAGCGCCTCCTCGCCGGAGACGGCGCGCACCAGCGTCTGGTCCAGCGCGGAGAGGATCGCCTCCAGCGCCAGCAGGTTCTCCGGTCGGTCGTCGACCAGGAGGATCTTCGCCTTCTGCATCAGGGCTCGCCCTCCTGTCGCCTGCCTGCCGCCCGGTGATGGCACTCGCGTCCTGCCCACCGCTACCCCGGTCATGCTAGCCGCACCCCCTCGCCCGGCACATCGCTCCGTCGTGACCCGATCCGGAGCGGCGCGCGGCCAGTGCTCCGGCGCACGCTCAGCAGCGTGTCGCCGTCCGGTCACTGTTCGCAACGATCGGTGACCCTACCGGGTTCCCGGGCCCGACCGCCAGCAAACCGGCCCACCGGACGGCGCGAACCCCGGAGCCCGCCCCGGAGTTCGCGCCCTCCCCCGGCGCTACGCGCGGTCCGCCCGCAGCCACTCGCGCATCACCGCCAGCAGGTGGTCGGTCTCCACCGGCTTGGTGATGTGGTCGGTGGCGCCCGCCTCCAGCGACTTCTCCCGGTCGCCCTTCATCGCCTTCGCGGTCAGCGCGATGATCGGCAGGCCCGCGAACTGGGGCATCCGGCGGATCGCCTCGGTGGTCGCGTAGCCGTCCATCTCCGGCATCATGATGTCCATCAGGACCAGCGCCACGTTCTCGTGCTGCTCCAGCATCTCGATGCCCTCGCGCCCGTTCTCGGCGTACAGGACGGTCAGGCCGTGCTGCTCCAGCACGCTGGTGAGGGCGAACACGTTGCGGACGTCGTCGTCCACGATCAGCACCTGCTGGCCGTCGAAGCGCACGTCGCTGCGGCTGGGGCGGGGCGGGGCGGGCTCCACCGGGCGGGCCCCGGCGGCGGCGTCCAGGGCGGCGCTGCGCCGTCGCTCCACCGCGCCGCGGCGGCGCTCCTCGGCCAGCTCGCGGACCTCCTGGGCCCAGTGGTCGGCCGGGTTCTCGCCGACCGGCACGGGCACCCCGATCGGGGTCACGCCGACGGAGGCGCGCAGCGTCGGGACGCTCGACACGACCGGGCGCTCGACCTGGGTCGCGCCCGGGGCCTCGGTGCGCAGCGGCAGGTAGAGCGTGAACGTGGAGCCCTTGCCCAGCTCGCTCTCGGCGTGGATCTCGCCGCCCAGCAGCCGCGCGATCTCGCGGCTGATCGACAGGCCGAGCCCGGTGCCGCCGTACTTGCGGCTGGTGGTGCCGTCGGCCTGCTTGAACGCCTCGAAGATCTCCCGCAGCTTGTTGCCGGGGATGCCGATGCCGGTGTCGGAGACCGCGAAGGCGATCAGCTCGTCGTCCGGGTCCTTGATCGAGCCGGACTCCAGCAGCCGCTCGCGCACGTGCTGCGGGACCTCCGCGCCGGCCGGGGAGATCGAGAAGTCGACCGCGCCGGCGTCGGTGAACTTGACGGCGTTGGAGATCAGGTTGCGCAGCACCTGCTGGAGCCGCTGCTCGTCGGTGTGCAGGGTGACCGGCAGGGCGGGCGAGACCCGGACGGCGAAGTCCAGGTTCTTGTCCAGCGCGACCGGCTGGAAGGTGGCCTCGACGTAGTCGACCAGCTGGACGAGGGCGATCCGGGCCGGGCGGACGTCCATCTTGCCGGCCTCGACCTTGGAGAGGTCGAGGATGTCGTTGATCAGCTGGAGCAGGTCGGAGCCGGCGCCGTGGATGGTGTCGGCGAACTCGACCTGCTTGGGCGAGAGGTTGCCCTCGTTGTTGTCGGAGAGCAGCTTGGCCAGGATCAGCAGCGAGTTGAGCGGGGTGCGCAGCTCGTGCGACATGTTGGCAAGGAACTCGCTCTTGTACCGGGAGGCCAGGGCGAGCTGCTCGGCGCGCTCCTCCAGGACCTGCCGGGCCTCCTCGATCTCGCTGTTCTTGATCTCGATGTCGCGGTTCTGCTGGGCGAGTTGCTCGGCCTTCTCCTGCAACTCCTCGTTGGTGCGCTCCAGTTCCTCCTGGCGCGCCTCCAACTCGGCGGATCGCATCGAGAGTTCGGCGGTGAGCCGCTGGGACTCCAGCAGCAGGCCCTCGGTCTTGGTGTTGACGCTGATGGTGTTGACGGTGACGCCGATCAGGTCGGCGATCTGGTTGAGGAAGTCCAGCGCGACGGTGGTGAAGGAGCTGAAGGTGGCCAGCTCGATCACGCCCAGCAGCCGGCCCTCGAACAGCACCGGCAGCACCACGATGTGGGCCGGCGAGGCCTCGCCGAGGCCGGAGGCGATCTTGAGGTATCCGGGCGGCGCCTCCTTGAGGATGATCGCCCGCTTCTCCACCGCGGCCTGCCCGATCAGCGACTCGCCGGGCCGGAAGGTGGTCGGCATCGCGCGCCGCTGGTAGCCGTAACTGCCGATCAGCCGCAGGACGGTGTCGTTCTCGTCGTCGTCCTCGGTGATCAGCTCGGCGGTGCGGCCGGCCGGCTGGGCGAGGAAGAAGGCGCCGTGCTGGGCGGAGACCACCGGGGTCAGCTCGGTCATGATCAGCGAGGCGACGGCCTCCAGGTCCCGGCGGCCCTGGAGCAGGCCGGAGATCCGGGCCAGGTTGGTCTTGAGCCAGTCCTGCTCCTGGTTGGTGCGGGTGGTCTCGCGCAGGTTGGCGATCATCTGGTTGATGTTGTCCTTGAGCTCGTCGAGCTCCCCCGCGGCGTCCACGTCGATCCGCAGGCTCAGGTCGCCCCTGGTCACGGCGGTGGCGACCTGGGCGATCGCGCGCACCTGCCGGGTCAGGTTGTTGGCCAGTTCGTTCACCGATTCGGTGAGGTCCTGCCAGGTGCCGTCCACGCCGGGTACCCGGGCCTGGCCGCCGAGCCGCCCGTCGGTGCCCACCTCGCGGGCGACCCGGGTGACCTCGTCGGCGAACGCGGACAGCTGGTCGACCATGGTGTTGATGCTGGTCTTGAGCTGGAGGATCTCGCCGCGCGCGTCGACGTCGATCTTCTGCGAGAGGTCGCCGCGGGCCACCGCCGTGATCACCAGCGCGATGTTGCGGACCTGGCCGGTGAGGTTGTTGGCCATCAGGTTGACGTTGTCGGTCAGGTCCTTCCAGATGCCGGCCACGCCCGGCACGCTCGCCTGACCGCCCAGGGTGCCGTCGGTGCCGACCTCGCGGGCCACCCTGGTCACCTCCACCGCGAAGGAGGAAAGCTGGTCGACCATGGTGTTCAAGGTCCCGGCGAGGGCGGCGACCTCGCCCTGCGCCTCGATGGTGATCTTCTTGGACAGGTCGCCGCGGGCCACCGCGGTGGCGACCTCGGCGATGTTGCGGACCTGCCCGGTCAGGTTGGACGCCATGAAGTTGACGTTGTCGGTCAGGTCCTTCCAGATCCCCGACACCCCGCGCACCCGCGCCTGGCCGCCCAGGATCCCCTCGGTGCCCACCTCGCGGGCGACCCGGGTCACCTCGTCGGCGAACGCCGACAGCTGGTCGACCATGGTGTTGACGGTCGTCACCAGCTCCAGGATCTCGCCCCGGGCGTCGACGGTGATCTTCTTCGACACGTCGCCGCGCGCCACCGCCGTGGTCACCTCGGCGATGTTGCGGACCTGGCTGGTCAGGTTGTTGGCCATCAGGTTGACGCTGTTGGTCAGGTCCTTCCACGTCCCGGACACCCCGGGCACGCTCGCCTGACCGCCGAGGATGCCCTCGGTGCCGACGTCCCGGGCCACCCTGGTGACCTCGTCGGCGAAGGCGCCCAGCTGGTCCACCATCGTGTTGATGGTGTTCTTCAGCTCCAGGATCTCCCCGCGCGCGTCCACCTGGATCTTCTGCGACAGGTCGCCCTTGGCGACCGCGGTCGTCACCTGCGCGATGTTGCGCACCTGATCGGTGAGGTTGTTCGCCATGAAGTTGACGTTGTCGGTCAGATCGCGCCACACCCCGGCCGCCCCGGGCACCTGCGCCTGACCGCCGAGCCGCCCCTCGGTGCCCACCTGGCGGGCCACCCTGGTCACCTGTTCGGCGAAGCCGGAGAGCTGGTCGACCATCGTGTTGATGGTGTTCTTCAGCTCCAGCATCTCGCCGCGCGCGTCCACCTCGATCTTCTGCGAGAGGTCCCCGCGCGCCACCGCCGTGGTCACCTGGGCGATGTTGCGCACCTGGCCGGTCAGGTTGTCGGCCATGAAGTTCACCGAGTCCGTCAGGTCCCGCCAGACCCCGGCCACGCCCGGCACCTGCGCCTGACCGCCGAGCCGGCCCTCGGTGCCCACGTCCCTGGCCACCCCGGTGACCTGGGCGGCGAACCCGTTCAGCTGGTCCACCATCGTGTTGACGGTGTTCTTCAGCTCCAGCATCTCGCCGGCCACCTCGACGGTGACCTTGCGGGACAGGTCGCCCTTGGCCACCGCGGTGGTCACCTGGGCGATGTTGCGCACCTGCGCGGTCAGCCGGCCGGCCATGGTGTTGACCGAATCCGCCAGGTCCTTCCAACTGCCGGACACACTGCGGACCTTGGCCTGGCCGCCCAGCTTGCCCTCGGTGCCCACCTCGCGGGCCACCCGGGTCACCTCGTCGGTGAACTCCGAGAGCTGGTCCACCAGCCCGTTGACGGTCCGGCCGATCTTCAGGTACTCGCCGCGCAGCGGGTGGCTCACCCCGTTGCTGTGCAGCGAGCGCAGCTCCATCTTCTGGTCCAGGTCGCCCTCGGCGATCGAGGAGAGCACCCGGCCCACCTCGGCCATCGGACGGGCCAGATCGTCGATCAGCGCGTTGCAGTTGTCGACGGCCGCCATCCAGGCGCCCTCGCCCGCGCCGGTCTCCAGCCGCTCGTTCAGCCGGCCCTCGCGGCCCACCGCCCGCCGCACCCGGGCCAGTTCGCCGGTCAGGTGCTGATTGCGCTCGGCGACCTCGTTGAACACCGCGGCGATCTCCGCCAGCGGACCGTCCCCCGGAACCGTCAGCCGGCGGCGGAAGTTGCCGTCCCGCATCGCGGTCAGCGCGGCCAACAGCTTCCGCAGTTCGGCCGGCTCCGCCCCCCGGTTGTGGCTCACTCGCCGGCCGGCCGCGTTCCGCGGCGCGGTCCCGGACCGCCCACCGCGCGGAACGGGCGGCGTCGTACCGGTTGCGTCCTTGGTGGCCGAACTCAACGGGCCCCTCCCACATCGTGAACTTTCCGGTGACCGTCCGTGCCGGTACGGCACGCACCGGGGCACCGGCCCGGTCGGGCTGCGTACCGGCGCCCCACACGGCACACCGGCACCCGCATCGACCGTACTGCTCCGACCGGCCGTCGCGGACCCCCCAGTCTGGCAGCACCGGCGCCGGGTATACGGCCGGTTGCGCCCGGTTGGTAGCCGACCGTCCGAAACAGGTGGGCAGAATCACTCTCAGGTGCCTGTTTCAACGCCCCGTCCCCACGGGGAACCAAGCGGAAAGTAGGGTGGAGCGCTGCACCGGGCCATGACCCGACCCAGCGCCGCCACCCCGGCGGCACGCACCGGGAGTCGGCGCCACGCCCCGGACAGTCAAGGCCAGAGCAGCAGAGGAGAAGTGGCAACGTGGTCACCGCGCGCGCAGCCGCCACCTTCGACCCCGACGGCCGGTCCGCAGCCGCCGCCCGGGGCTTCGTACGGGACGCGCTGCTCGGCTGGGGTCTGCCCGAGGTCGTCGACGACGCCGTCGTCCTGGTCAGCGAACTGGTCACCAACGCCGTCGTCCACGCCGGCACCGCCGCCGAGGTGTGCTGCCTGCGGGAGGAGGGCACCGTCCGGATCGAAGTCACCGACCACCACCCCGAACGCGGCCTGCCCTCCCTCGGCGACGGCCCCGTCACCGCCTCCGACCGCTACGCCGACCCCGACGGCGAGGGCGGCCGCGGCCTGCTGATGTGCTCCGCCCTCGCCGAGCGCTGGGGCGTCGAGTACGCGGCCGGGCGCAAGACCGTCTGGTTCCGGCTCGCCCTGCCCGCCCCCGTGGCCGGCACCCGCTACGCCGTCCCCGCGACCCCCGGCAGCGACCTGCCCAGCGGCCCCGGCCCGGTGCACGTCGCCGTCGTCCAGCTCGACGAGGACGGCCGCGTCCTCGCCTGGAACCCGGACGCCGAGGCGCTCTTCCAGTACCCCGCCGCCACCGTCCTCGGCCGCCCCTGGGCCGACCTCGCCGTCTGGCCGCAGTCCGCCGGCCGCGGCCTCGGCCTCGCCGACACCCTGCGGCTGGCCCGCTGGGAGGGCGGCTACGGCGTCCGCCGCGCGGACGGCCACGAGGTCGAGGTGTACGGCGTCCAGGTCCGCGTGCGCGACACCGAGGGCGTCCCCTCCACCCTCTGCCTGCTCGTCCTCGAACCCGACCGCGCGGTGCTCCGGTCCCCCGCCCGCGCCCTGCCCGGCGAGCGTTCCGACCCGACCGGCCCCCGACTCGACCTGCTGGCCGGCCCGGTCGCCACCGACGACCTAGACACCCTGCTCCAGCGCACCGTCGAACGCGCCCGCGACCTGCTCGACGCCGACGCCGCGTACCTGCTGCTGACCACCGACGACGAGACCGAGTTCGAGGTCCGCGCCGCCACCGGCTTCACCTCCGGACACCGCCGGCACACCCGCTTCCCGGTCGACACCGGCAGCCGCTACGACTCCGCCCGGCTGCCCTCCGTCCACGAGGACCTCACCTCCCGCCCGACCGGCCTGCCCCTGCTCACCGGCAGCGGCATGCGCTCCCTGGTCACCGTCCCGCTCAAGGTCGAGGGCCGGCTGATCGGCTCGCTCGGCATCGCCACCGCCGCGCCCGGCCGCTACGACAACGAGGACGCCCTGCGGCTGCAGTTCGCCGCCGACCGGGTCGCCCTTGCCGTCGAGAGCACCCGGCTGACCGAGCTCGAACGACTCCGCCGGGGCTCGCTGTCCTTCCTCGTCGAGGCCTCCGACCTGCTCGCCGGCACCCTCGAACACGAGCAGACCCTCGCCCTGATGGCCCAGATGGCCGTCCCCACCCTCGCCTCCTGGTGCGCCGTCTACACCAAGGGCGACCACGGCGCCGCGGCCGGCCTCGCCTTCGTCCTGCACGAGGACGAGGACCGGATCGACCCGCTGCGCGACCTGCTCGACAAGACCCCGGCCCCCGACGCCGGCCCGACCCACGGCGTCCGCTTCTGGTCGGCGCCCGCCGAGACCGCCGCCGCCGGCGGCCTCACCGACAGCCCCGAACTCGCCGGACTGCTCGGCGAGACCGTCGTCCTGCCGCTGACCGCCCGCAACCGGGTCATCGGCCTGCTCGCGCTCGGCGTCCCGGCCGGCGTCCGGTTCCGCCAGGAGATCCTCGAACTCGCCGAGGACCTCTCCCGCCGGGCCGCCCTCGCGCTCGACAACTCCCGCCTCTACTCCGAGCGCACCGCCACCAGCCAGGCCCTGCAACGCAGCCTGCTGCCGCCGGACCTGCCCGAGATCCCGGGCGTCGAGGTCGACGTCTACTACCAGGCCGCCGGCGAGGGCAACGAGGTCGGCGGCGACTTCTACGACCTGTTCACCATCCGCGAGGGCACCTACGGCTTCGCCATCGGCGACGTCTGCGGCACCGGCCCCGAGGCCGCCTCGGTCACCGGCCTCGCCCGGCACTCGCTGCGCCTGCTCGCCCGCGAGGGCCTGGACGCACCGCAGGTGCTCCGCCGTCTCAACGCGGCCATCCTGGACGAGGGTTCGCGCAGCCGCTTCCTCACCCTGCTCTACGGCGAACTGACGCCCCGCCCGGACGGCAGCATCGAACTGTCCCTGGTCTGCGCCGGCCACCCACTGCCGCTCCGGCTGAGCACCGACGGCCAGGTCGACCGGGCCGCCACCCCGCAGCCGCTGCTCGGCGTCATGGAGGACCTCGACCTCACCGCCGAGCGCCTGGTGCTCTCCCCCGGCGAGGTCCTGCTGTGCGTCACCGACGGCGTCACCGAACGCCGCGAGGGCAGCCGGATGCTGGGCGACGACGGCCTCGCCGAGGTGCTCACGGGCTGTACCGGCCTGACCGCCGGGGCGGTCGCGATGCGGGTGCAGCGCGCCGTCGAGCGCTTCGCCCCGGAACCGCCGTCCGACGACATGGCCATCCTGACCCTGCGGGTGCCGACCCAGCGCGCCTCGTGAGCCGACACCGCCTCTCGGTCAGCCCCTGGCTCCCCGGTCGGCCCTGAGCGTTCCACAGCTGACATCGTCACAAATTGTTATATTCACAAGGGTACAAGCGAGTACGTCCGGGTACACCGATCTCACCGGGGAATCCCCCGGCGGGGACAGGACCGGCGGCTCTCCCGCCGACCCATCACTTCTGACCGCAGCCCGCGCACGCTCCAGCCGTGCGCCCTCGGCGCGGTCGCGCGCATCCACCTCATCGGACCACACCACTGCGTTGACTGCGCCCTGCGCGCGCCCAAAGTGAAAGGAGCCTCCGGTGAGCAACGAAGCTACCGGGGCAACGAACGCCCGCTCCACCGGAGCCGACGCGGGTAACCTCGGCTACCTCGCACTCGGCCTCACACTGCTCGCCTACGGCCTGCTCTCCACCGGCGTCTTCAGCGGCACCGGGGTCGGGGACGCGGCACACCTCGCCCATCTGGTCGGCGGAGTCACCCTCTTCATCGCGGGCCTGTGGCAGCTCCGCGGCGGCGAGGGCTTCACCGGAACGGCCTTCACCAGCCTCGGCGCCTTCTGGGCGACCTGGTCGACGGCCGGCGGGGCGGGCAAGAACGCCACCGGCCTGTTCCTCCTGCTCTGGGCCCTGCTCGCCCTCACCCTGACCGCCGCCAGCTGGGGCGCGGGCCTGTTCTGCCGCGCCGTCTACGGCCTGCTCACGCTGTCCCTGCTGCTGAACGCCATCGCCGTCTTCGGCGGCTACAGCGGCCTCGCCAAGTTCGCCGGCTGGGTCGCGGCCGTCTCCGGGCTCACCGCCTGGTACTGGGCCACCTCCGCGCTCAGCAACGGCTCCTGGGGCAGGATCGCCCTACCGGTCAAATGACCCGCTGCGGCTGATCCGCCGCGGCGTACCGGGGTGGGGGGGGCCGGGGGGGGGGGGGGGCGGGGGGCCCCCCCCCCCCACCCCCCACGCGCGCGCGCGGACCAGAGCGCCACAAACACCACTCAACATAGGCCCCCGCCCCCAAGGGAGATCCACA
>NZ_JBHWIR010000147.1:18394-19429 GCF_042731835.1 Kitasatospora sp. NPDC059817
TCTCGGCGGGGTTGCGGTGCTGGGGGGGGGTGTGCTGTGTCCGGCCCCGGGTGTCCCCAGCCCCCCCCCCCCCGGCGACGTGCCACCAGGGCCTGGGCGGCGTACGCGAGCAGCAGGATCACGACGGCGACGATGCCGTCCGCCCAGAAGTGGTTCGCGGTCACCACGACCACCGCGACGGTCAGCACCGGGTGCAGCACCATCACCCACCGCAGCGGACTCCGCGAGACCCGCACCACCGCGACCGCCGCCAGCACGCACCACGCGACGTGCACCGACGGCATCGCCGACAGCTGGTCGGCCACCACCACACCGCCCATCGCGCCCCCGTACACCGACTGCCCGTACTCGGCGGCCACGTCGACGAACCCGTGCTGCGGCAGCATCCGGGGCGGCGCCACCGGGATGAACTGCACCAGCAGACAGACCGCCGTGGTGATCACCACCGTGTTCCGCACCCACGCATACCGCTCCCGGTACCGCACGAACACCCAGAGCAGCACCGCCAGCATCACCGCGAAGTGCATCGCCGCGTAGTAGTAGTTCGCGAGCCTCACCAGCACCGGGTACGGCGTGACGGCCGCCTGCCAGGACGCCTCGTCCGGTAGACCGATCGCCGACTCGGTGCGGTGGATCCAATCCGCCCGGTCCAGCGCGTGGTCTCCGCTCATCACCGAGAGGTGGCCCACCAGCTGCCAGAGCGCGAACAGCGCCAGCAGCGTGCCAGCCTCCCGCAGCAGCGCCGACAGGGACGGCTTCCGGACCCTGGCGGCGGCGTACGCCCCGCCGTAGAGAGCGACCGCGGCGCCCCCGGCGGACTGCCAGGTAAGGGTCAGGTTCTGCAACGGATCGCGCCTCTCCGACAAACTCTGGTTCGTGTGTCGGCAGAGGTTAACGCAAAAAGACCCCCTCCCAGAAGGGAGGGGGTCTTTTCGGAATAATTGTTCGGCGGCGTCCTACTCTCCCACAGGGTCCCCCCTGCAGTACCATCGGCGCTGTAAGGCTTAGCTTCCGGGTTCGGAATGTAACCGGGCG
>NZ_JBHWIR010000148.1:0-19409 GCF_042731835.1 Kitasatospora sp. NPDC059817
ACCACCGGCCGCCCCAAGGGCGTGCGCCTGGTGCACGACTGCTGGGCGTACGAGGGGCCGCCCGGGCCGGAGGCCGCGGCCTACTGGCTCTTCGGCGGCTGGTAGTCCTTGCCGAGCACGACCACCAGGTCCGCGTTCTGGGCGTCGCCGACCTTCTTCACCGCCGTGTCCGGCAGTCCGAGGCTGATCGCCAGCGACTTCGCCGCGGCCTGCCGGGCGTCGTCGGTGTAGCGGATCTCACTGGCGGCCTGCGCGGCGGTCTTGGAACCGGGCAGGAAGGTCAGGCCGGAGTTCACGATCTGGACCTGTGCGGCGGCCGCCGCCTGGTCGTTTCCGGTGGCGTCCTGGAGCGAGACCCGGGCGGGGGCGTCGGCGGAGGCCGCGGACTTCACGGTGCCGCCGAGCACGTCCTTGACCTGCTTGCCGGCGGTGGCCTCGTCCAGGCCGCCGTCCGGTTTGACGGTCAGCGCGGTGGTGCCGAGGTGGCCGTCCTTCGCCTGCTGGGCGAGCTGGGCGAGCACACCGGCGAGGGCGTCCTCGGGCAGCGAGGGGTCGAGCACCGCGTTCATCCGGTGCACGTCGTCCTTGGCGTCCTTGAACTCGGTGGGCATGGTGCGCACCACCGCGTCCATCACCTGTCCGAACCGGGCCAGTTGGGCGTCCCGGTTCTCGCCGGTCGCCTGGAGGGTGGCGTACGCGACCGCGGCCTTCCCGTTCAGCAGGGTGTTCTTGCCGGCCGCGGACAGCAGCTTGCCGTCCGGCTTGCCGCCCTCGTGGGTCTCGGCGTTGGTGTCCACCCGGACGCCGCCGAGCTGGGAGACCAGCATCTCCAGGTAGGGGGTGTCCAGCCGCCAGGTGCCCGCGACCGGGGCGCCGAGCACGGTGGACAGGCCGTCGCGGGTCGCGGAGGCGCCGATGCTGTCCATGGCCTGGCCGACGGTGGTGACCGGCGGGTCGCCGGGGCCGGGCAGCCGCAGGGTGTCGGGCAGCAGGAGCACGGTGCCCTTCTTCCCGGTGGAGTCGTTGACCAGCAGCGCGCTGGAGACCTTGCCCTGGAGGTCGCGCAGGTGGACCACGCTGACCTGGCGCGGACCGGCCGCGCTCGCCGCGGTCTGCTTGTCGCCGGTGAACCAGAGGTAGCCGCCGGTGCCGGCCGCCGCGAGCGCCACCACCACGCCGAGGCCGATCAGCCGGTTGCGCAGCCGACGGCGGCGCTCGGCGCGCACCTCGCTGCGGGACTCGGCGAACTTCAGCCAGTCGATGACGTCCTCGGACTCCTCCCCCTCCTCGTCGACGAAGGTGAACTCGTCCGTGGGGTAGTCGTCCTTGGCGACCTTGCCTCCAGGCTTGCCGCCGGCCTTGCCGGCCCGGGCCCCGCCGACCAGTTCGGACGGCGGCTCGGGCTTGGCGCCCGCCGCCTCGGCGGCGGGCCGGGGCACGCGCGGGCGCGGCGGCGCGGGGGCGACGGGGGCGCCGGGCGCGGACGCGACGGGCGCAGGCGCGACGACGGCCTCGGGCTCGACCGCCGCCGGCGCACCCGCCGCCGGGTAGGCCTGCTGCTGGTAGCCGCCCCCGGCCTCCGGCCCGGGCGACCCCCATGCGCCGTACGCCGGGTCCTGGTAGCCGTAGCCCCCCTGCTGCTGGTACGCCTGCGCGGGCTGCCCAGGCTGCACGGGCTGCCCGTACTGGTCGTACTGCTGCTGGCCGTACTGCTGCTGCGGGGGCTGCTGGTACGCCTGGTACGGCTGCTGCTCCTGGTAGCCGCCGTACGGGTCCCCCGTGTACACCGGCTGCCCGTACTGGTCGTACTGCTGCTGCTCCGGGACCTGTTCGGGCTGCTGCTGGTAGCCCCCCTGGTACTGCTGGTACTGCCCGGTCGACCAGTCCTCCGGCTGCTGCTGGTGCTGGTGCTGCCGGCCTCCGCCGCTTCGCTCGGTCACGCCCGCTCCTGGTCAGGTCCGGTGCGGCGCGTAGAGCGCCCGCTTGTCGATGTAGCGGACCACGCCGTCCGGGACGAGGTACCAGACCGGTTCGCCCTTGGCGACCCGGTTGCGGCAGTCCGTGGAGGAGATGGCCAGCGCGGGGACCTCGACCAGGGAGACCCCGCCCACCGGGAGTCCGGCGTCCGACAGGGTGTGTCCCGGGCGGGTGCACCCGATGAAGTGCGCGAGCGAGAAGAGCTCGTCGGAGTCGCGCCAGGACAGGATCTGGGCGAGCGCGTCGGCGCCGGTGATGAAGAAGAGGTCGGCGTCCGGGTGCTGGGAGTGCAGGTCGCGCAGGGTGTCGACGGTGTACGTCGGGCCCTCGCGGTCGATGTCGATCCGGCTGACCGAGAACTGCGGGTTCTCGGCGGTGGCGATGACCGTCATCAGGTAGCGGTCCTCGGCCGGGGTGACGTGGCGGTCGCTCTTCTGCCACGGCTGCCCGGTCGGCACGAAGATCACCTCGTCCAGGTGGAACGCGCTCGCCACCTCGCTGGCGGCGACCAGGTGGCCGTGGTGGATCGGGTCGAAGGTGCCGCCCATCACCCCGAGGCGCTTCTTCACCGGTTCCGGTCCGCCGGGATTCCCGGCCTGCTCTCCCATGCCGCCACACCTTACGCGACGCCCGTTACGGTGCGGGAACGCCCGGGTGGGGGTTGTCCGAAGACGCGGGAGGGAGCGGCCGGCCGGTACGCCGGACGCTCCCCGAGCGGCCCCGGGAGGCGGCTCAGCGGTCCCGGTTGAAGCGGGTGGTCACGAAGAGCAGGAGCGCCAGGATGAACAGTGCGGCGCCACCCGTCAGGTACGGGTTCAGGCTCTCGTGGTTGCCCCCCTCGCTCTCGGCGAGCAGGTTCAGGACGGGGAGTGCGGCGGCAGTGTTCATGGTCGGCGGGACCTTCTCGGCTCGGGTGAACGGACCAGGGGTTCTTCCGGGCCGGTGAAGGCCCACCTGTCATCGTACGGGGGCTTACCCGGCAACCGCTCGGCGGCCCACCGCCGCTGACCGGGCGTGAGCCCGAACCGGGGCGGCGGTGCTCAGTTGCCGCGGAAGGCCCGCGCCATGATCCAGACCAGCAGGCCGACGCCGACGAACGACGCCACCACGATGATCCGCAGGAACAGGCCCGGGCCGGCCTCGTTGGAGATGGGTGCGGCCAGGCTGACAAGCGCGTCGGTGGACATCTGCGGGGCTCCTCGAACTGCTCGGTACCGCGGCCGGATCCGGTCTCGGTTCTCCAGGACATTCAGGGTAGACCGGCCTCACACCGGCGCCGCCCACCGGCCCCTGCGGCGTGGCCCGGCCCGCGCACAGGCCGGCCGCGGGGACGAGTACGCAACCGCGGACGTTGCAAGGACAGTCGTTGCAGGCGTAGACCAGCGGGGGCCGGCCGCCGAGCCGGGGCCGCCGTCGACCAGGAGGTACTCAGACCATGACCGACCCGACCGCGAAGACCCCGAGCCGGCGCCGCCAGCGCTTCCCCGACATCTCCACCCGCGCCTGGGAGCACCCCGCGGACCGTTCCGCCCTGGTCGCCCTGCGCAAGCTCACCGGCTTCGACGACGTCCTGCGGAAGCTCGCCGGGCTGGTGTCCGAGCGCTCGATCCGGCTGATGTTCCTGGCCACCGCCGTGAAGACCTCCGAGCGCCAGTTCCCCGAGCTGTACGACATGGTGCGCGACGCCGCCTACGTGCTCGACCTGGAGCAGGTCCCGGACCTGTACGTCACCCAGGACCCGACGGTCAACGCGTACTGCATCGGCATCGACACCCCGATCATCGTGATCACCAGCGGCCTGATCGAGCTGCTCGACGAGGAGGAGCTGCGCTCGGTCATCGGCCACGAGGTCGGCCACGCGATGTCCGGCCACGCGGTCTACCGGACGATGCTGATGATCCTCACCAACATCGCCACCCGGGTCGCCTGGGTGCCGCTCGGCAACCTGGCGATCATGGCGATCGTCACCGCGCTCAAGGAGTGGTTCCGCAAGGCGGAGCTGTCCAGCGACCGGGCCGGCCTGCTCGCCGGGCAGGACGTCCAGGCGTCCATGCGCGCCCTGATGAAACTGGCCGGCGGGCACAACCTGGCCGAACTGAACGTCGACGCCTTCCTGGAGCAGGCCGAGGAGTACGACAAGGCCGGCGACCTGCGCGACGGCGTGCTCAAGCTGCTCCAGCTGCTGCCGCAGAGCCACCCGTTCGCGGTGGTGCGGGTCGCCCAGCTGAAGAAGTGGGCGGAGAGCGACGAGTACCGCTCGATCCTGGCCGGCGCCTACCCGCGCCGCACGGACGACCCGGACACCTCGGTCGGCGAGCAGTGGAAGGCCGCCGCCGACCACTACACGACCTCGGTGAAGGAGAGCAAGGACCCGCTGATGGGCCTGATCCGCGACGTGGCCGGCGGCGCCGCGACCGTCGGCGGCAAGCTCCGCGACACCTTCGCCGACACGTTCACCGGCGGCTCCCGCGGCGGTTCCGCCACCCGCGAGGACGGCCGCACCGACCGGGGCGAGCGCACCGACGGCTGACCCGCCGCACCCGCGCCGACGGGCCGGGCGGCGCCCCCCCCGGGGGGCGCCCCGCCCCGGCCGCCCCCCCCCGCCCGCCGCGGGGCGGCGCCGCCCCGCGCCGCGGCGCCCCGCCCCCCCCCCCCCCTGCCGGGGCCTACCCCGGCTGCCAGTGGTACACCGCCACCCCGGCCCCGTCCGCCACCCGCCGGTACCCGCCGCCGTCGACCAGCCCGACCAGGAACCGCCGCTGCTCCGTCACCGGCACCGGGAAGCCGTCCGGCTCCTCCAGCACCGCCACCCACTCCGCCACCGGGCGCCCCCAGCCGCCCGGCCCGCCCGCACCGCCCGGCCCGCCCGGCGGCGTCAGGTACGGGAACAGCGACACCGTGCAGCGCCCGGTCAGCTGCGGCGCCAGACGGTTGGCGGCGGCCACCCGGGCGCCGTCCGGGACGACCGCCAGCACCCGGCGCACCTGCGCCGCCCGCCCGTCGCCCCGCCAGGCGTCCCCCGACAGCACGCCCGCCACCGGGCCGGTCGCGGTCAGCGCCACCGTGACGGCGAGCATCCCCGCCGCCACCGGCAGCCCCCGGCCCGGGCGCAGCCGAAGCCGCGCCCGCCGCAGCAGGCCCGCCCCGTGCAGCCCCGCCGTGCACAGCAGCGGCACCAGCACCGCGTCGTAGTGCTGCCCGGTGCGCCAGAACGCCGGATTGTCCACCCAGAACCGGGCCGCCAGCAGCACGCCCGCCAGCAGCACCAGCGGCGAGCGCAGCGCCAGCAGCAGCGTCGGCGCCAGCAGCAGCAGGACGGTCAGCGCCTTGACCGCCGGGAACAGCAGCCGGACCAGCGGGTTCCCGCCGCCGTACTCCCCCATGTGCCCGTACGTGTACTCGCCGCCCGGGTTGAGCGCCGGGATCACCACCAGGGTGACCAGCAGCCCGGCCGCCACCGCCGCCAGCACGGTGACCGCCCCCAGCCGGCGCCGCCCGCGCCACCACACGTAGCCGCCGACCGCCGCGACCAGCAGCGCCTGGTCCTCCTTGACCAGCAGCAGCGGCAGCGCCCACGCCACCGCCGGGCCGTACCGCTCCCGGGCCAGCGCCACCACCGCGGCCGCCGCGAGCGGCACCGCGAAGGCCACCTCGTGGAAGTCGAACGCCACCGCGCTCTGCAACCCCGCCGACAGCCCGTACGCGACCCCGGCGACCGCCCCGCCCGCCGGCCCCAGCACCCGCACCGCGTACCCCGTCACCGGCACCGCGGACAGCGCCACCAGCACCGCCTGCGCCACCAGCAGCGTGCCCGCCCCCGGCCAGAGCCGGTAGAACGGCGCCAACACCGCCAGCACCGGGCTGAAGTGGTCGCCCAGGAGGTTGAAGCCCGTGCCCTTCAGCGCGACCACCGGTGCTTCGAGCCGGGCGTAGGCGCGCACCGCCTCCTCGAAGATGCCCAGGTCGAAACCCGCACTCTCCAACCGGCCGTATCTGGTGAGCGAGACGGCCGCGTACAGCGGGGCGAGCAGGGCGGCCACCGACCACGGCAGCACACGTCGGAAATCCATGACCCGGACGCTAGGAATTCCCCGCTGAAGGGAAACTGAGGAAAGCTGAGGAAAACTTCAGCTCGGATATCCCGGGCAAGCCGGTCAAGGCCGTTGCGGGAAAACGGAATTCCCCCAAGGATGTCCGTCATGCGGCTACTGATCATCGAGGACGAGGAGCGGCTCGCGCAGTCCCTGAGGCAGGGGCTGGCGGCCGAGGGATACGCGGTCGACCTGGCCCACGACGGCGTCCGGGGGCTCGAACTCGCCCTCACCGAGCCCTATTCGGCGATCGTGCTCGATCTGATGCTGCCCGGCCTCAACGGCTTCAAGGTCTGCCGCGAACTGCGCGCCGCCGGGAATTCCGTACCGATTCTGATGCTCACCGCGAAGAACGGCGAGTACGACGAGGCCGAGTCGCTGGACTGCGGCGCCGACGACTTCCTCAGCAAGCCGTTCTCCTACGTCGTGCTCACCGCCCGGCTGCGCGCCCTGCTGCGCCGCGGCGCCGCCGCCCGCCCGCCGGTGCTCGCGGTCGGCGCGCTGCGGATCGACCCGGCGGCCCGCCGCTGCACCGCCGCCGACCGACAGGTCCGGCTCACCACCAAGGAGTTCGCCGTGCTGGAATGCCTGGCCCACCGCCCCGGCGAGGTGGTCCCCAAGGGCGGCATCCTGGACACCGTCTGGGACGCCGCCTTCCGGGGCGACGTGAACATCGTCGAGGTCTACATCGCCGCCCTGCGGCGGAAACTGGACGTGCCCGGCGTCGGCTGCCGGATCGAGACGGTGCGCGGCGCCGGATACCGGCTGGTGCCCGATGCGCACTGACCGTCTCCGCCCGCTGCTGCGCCCCTGGCACCGCTCCTCGCTCCGCGTCCGCGCCGCCCTCGGCGCGGCCCTCGCCTCGGTGCTGGCCTTCTCGGTGGCCGCCCTCTGGGTCGGCGGCGCGGTCCACGACCAGTGGACGGCGGTCGCCGAGAAACAGGCCCAGGACAGTGCCGAGCTCGTCGCCCACGACATACCCACCGGCGCCCAGACCTGGACCTCGACCCTGAAGGAGTCGTTCCTGCTGGTCCTGGCCGACGGCCAGGTGGCCTTCCCGCTATCCCCCAACGGCCGGGCCAGCATCACCATCTACCCCAACAAGAAGGGGCTCGGGCCCAGCACCCTGCTGGGCGAGTACGCGGGCCTGCCACCCGAACCCTTCGCTCCCCTCCCGCCCTACCCCCAGGACGTCTCCCCCGCACACACCGAGCAGGTCCGGATCACCCTGCCCGACCACACCCGGCTGTGGCACTGGCCCGAGAACGGCCCCTCCCTCACCAGCCGGGACGTCACCATGATCAAGCGGGTCACCGACCCGGTCTCCTCCCAGGCCCTGCGGCAGTACACCGGCATCCTGGGCCTGCCGGAGCAGCGCGTCACCGTCTACCTGCTGGTCAACCCCACCGTCGCCGACCAGGCCGAGGACCGGATCACCGGCATCCTGCTGCGCTACGTGCTGCCCGGCGCCACCCTGTTCACCGCCCTGATCGCCTGGCTGGTCACCGGCCTGGCGCTGCGGCCGGTGGAGTCGATCCGCCGCGGCATGGCCCGGATCGGCGCCGGCGCCTTCCACGAGCGGGTCCCGGTGCCGCCCTCGCGGGACGCCATCGCACGGCTGGCCGAGACCACCAACACCACGCTCGGCCGCCTGGAACACGCGATCGACGAGCAGCGCCGGCTGGTCTCGGACGCCTCGCACGAGCTGCGCAGCCCGCTGGCCGCGCTGCGCAACTCGCTGGAGGTCCCGCTGGCCCACCCGGCGGGCGTGGAGTGGCCGCAGGTGGTGCGCGACGCGCTCACCGACACCGAGCGGCTGCAACTGCTCACCGACGACCTGCTGCTGCTCGCCGCCGTCGAGGAGCCCACCGGGCCGCCCGGCGGCGAGCCGGTGGACCTCGCCGACCTGGTCGGCGAGCAGGTCGCCGAACGCGCCCACCCGTCCACCGGCGGGCCCGCCTTCCTGGCCGTCTCCCTGGAGCCCGCGCCCGTCCCGGGCAGCGAGCTGCGGCTGGGCCGACTGGTGCGCAACCTGCTCGACAACGCCGCCCGGCACACCCGCACCGCCGTCGCCGTCTCGGTGACCGTCGAGGACGGGCACGCCGTGCTGACCGTCACGGACGACGGCCCGGGCATCCCGCCCAAGGACCGGGAGCGGGTCTTCGACCGGTTCGTCCGGCTGGACGACGCCCGCTCCCGCGACGCCGGCGGCGCCGGCCTGGGCCTCGCCCTGGTCCGCTCGATCGCCCGCGGCGTCGACGGCACCGCCGCCTTCACCGACCCGCCCCCGCCCGGCCCGGGCGCCCGCGCGGTGGTCCGCCTCCCGCTCGCCGCCGACGCCCCGGACAGGGCCTAGCTAGGGCGCCAGCACCCCGCACACCTGCCAGGCCGGCTGCGCGTGGTTGCCCGGATCGATCGGCGCCGGCGGCGGGACCTGGGTGCCCTGCGGGGTGGCCAGCACCGGCTGGAGGAAGCCGGCCATCGAGGTGGTGCAGGGCTCCGGCCCGGCCTGGATCACCGAGTCCACCAGCCGCAGCTGGGCCGAGGCCAGGTCGACCCGGTCGAACTGGAAGGTCAGCTGCCGCCGGACGGTCTCCAGGGTGACGGGCGCACCGGCCGCGGCTCCGGCCGGCTTCAGCGCGTAGACGAAGGTGTGGTCGGTGGTGATCTGCAGCGTGCCGCCGTCGGCCTCGTCGATCCGCATCGCGCCGGTCACCTTCACGGTGTCGGCGGCCAGCGCGACCTGCGCCGGGTCGAAGCGCACCAGCCAGCCGGTCAGCGCGTGGTGCCGGTCGTCGACCGACTGGGTCACGCTGGTGTCGAACTGGGCCTGCTCCCCGGGGGTGACGAAGGCCCGCACATCGGCGGTCGCGCCCTGGACGAGGGTGGCCGGGGCCAGCGAGGAGGCCACCAGGTAGCGCTGGACGGTGTCGAGCGCCTTGGTCACCTCGACCCGGCTGAAGTGCTCGGTGGCGGCCCCGGTCGGGGTGCCCAGTCCGATCGCCCCGTCGCTGTACCCGACCGGCAGCGCGGCGAACGGGTTGGCCGGGTCGGCGACCGGCCGGACCACCGAGGCCGGGCTCAACGCGACCAGGCTGACGGTCAGTTGGCTGCCCTCGGGCCGGGCCGAGATCCGGTTCGGCGAGCTGACCCCGAAGTACACCGCGGCCCCGAAGGCCAGCAGCACGAGCAGCAGCAGGGCGAGCGCCTGCCGCGGCACGCTGCCCAGCGGGCCGAACCGCACCCGTGGGCGGGTCGCCCGGCCGAAGGACCCGGCCAGCCGCTCCCGGGCGGACAGCTCCTGGATCCGGGCAGCCCGGACGAAGGACTCGTCGAAGACGACGGACCGGAACTCGTCCTCATTGCCGGAACCACCGTCGGGCGCACCCTCAGGAGGCTCTCGCGGGTCACCCATGACACCAGGGTAAGGCGCGCCCTCGCCCCTCCACGAGGGTGCGACCGCAGATTCCCGGGAACGCCCCGCAACCGCCCGCCCCGGCGCGCACCACCCCTGCGCCACGCCCTACGACGTCACCCCGCAGGTGCCGTGACCACGAGCGACGGCTCGGCCGGCGCGGGCCTCGGGTCGGTCCCGGGGCTGCTGCTGCCGGACTCCGGGCGCCGGGGCGCGCCGGAGGAGCCGCCCACGCCCTGGTAGATCGCCGCGACCGCGACGGCCACCAGGCTCACGCCCATGATCACGGCGAGCACCCAGGCCACCGGCCGGTGCCAGCGCTGCTGGGCCACGTACCGCCCGCGCCCGCGCCCCGGGTCGTAGCCGCGTCGGCGCCGGCCCGGGCGGCCGGTCGCCCGGCCGGGGCCCGACCAGGGATCGGGGTACAGGTGGTCGTCGTCCAGTCCGCTCGGGTGCGGGCGCAGCTCCAGCGGCAGCCCGTCCCCGGCGGTGACGTCATAGCCCCAGACCGGGCCCGCGGTGTCCGGCTCGAACCGGGCCTCGGCGGCGGCGAGCTGCCGCTCCTTGGCCGTCGGCTCGTGCACGGCGGCGGACCGGACGAAGGCCTCATCGAAGACCACGGTGGCGAACTCGTCGTCCGCACCACCGTGGTCGGCGCCGTCGGGGTACGGCGAGCCCCCCACATCGTCAGCCACGGATTCAGCGTATTACCGGGCGGCCGATTTGTCTGTGGCTCATCGCAGTTGGTCCGTCACACGTGTGACGCGGGCCGCTGCCGACCGCCCCGGGGCCCGGCCGGCCCGCCGCGCGGGCCGCGCTCAGCGCGCGTCCGCGTCCCCGCCCACGGTCTGCGTCGCCTCGCCGCGCACGTGCCCGTCACCAGTGACGATGTACTTGGTGCTGGTCAGCTCGGGCAGGCCCATCGGGCCGCGGGCGTGCAGCTTCTGGGTGGAGATGCCGATCTCCGCGCCGAAGCCGAACTCGGCGCCGTCGGTGAAGCGGGTGGAGGCGTTGACGGCCACCGTGGTCGAGTCGACCAACCGGGTGAAGCGCCGGGCGGCGGCCTGCGAGGTGGTGACGATCGCCTCGGTGTGGCCGGAGGACCAGCGGCGGATGTGCTCGACGGCGGCGTCCAGCGAGGGCACCACGGCTGCGGCCAGGTCGTAGGACAGGTACTCGGCGCCCCAGTCCTCGTCGGTGGCGGGCACCACGGTGGCGGCGCCGCCCTCGGCGGCCTTGAGCACCGCGTCGTCGCCGTGCACGGTCACCCCGGCCTCGGCGAGGGCGGCCAGCGCGAGCGGCAGGAAGGCGTCCGCGACGTCCTGGTGGACGAGCAGCGTCTCGGCCGCGTTGCAGACGCTGACCCGCTGCGCCTTGGAGTTCAGCAGGATGCCGACGGCCATCGCCAGGTCGGTCTGCGCGTCCACGTAGACGTGGCAGTTGCCGGTGCCGGTCTCGATCACCGGCACGGTCGAGCCCTCGACCACCGTGCGGATCAGCGAGGCCCCGCCGCGCGGGATCAGCACGTCGACCAGGCCGCGGGCGCGCATCAGCTCCTGGACGGAGTCCCGGCTCTCGCCCGGGACGAGCTGGACGGCGTCGGCGGGCAGCCCGGCCGCGGCGACCGCGTCCCGCAGGACGGCGACCAGCGCGGTGTTGGAGCGGTAGGCGGAGGCCGAGCCGCGCAGCAACACGGCGTTGCCGGACTTGAGGCAGAGCGCGGCGGCGTCCACCGTGACGTTCGGCCGGGCCTCGTAGATGATGCCGACCACGCCGAGCGGCACCCGCACCTGGCGCACGTCCAGGCCGTTGGGCAGGGTGTAGCCGCGCAGCACCTCGCCGACCGGGTCGGGCAGGCCGACGACGTCGCGCACGTCGGAGGCGATCGCGGCGATCCGCTCGTGGTCGAGGCTCAGCCGGTCGATCACCGACTCGGCGGTGCCGGCCGCGCGGGCCCGGGCCACGTCCTCGGCGTTGGCGGCGGTGATCTCGGCGCTGCGGGCCACCAGGGCGTCCGCGATCGCCAGCAGCGCGGCGTCCTTCGCCTTGCGCGGCAGCGGGGCGAGCGCGGCGGCGGCCTCCCGGGCTCGGCGCGCTACGGCGAGGACGGGGCTGTCGGCGGTGGCGAGGTCGCTGGTCATGCGCCAAGGGTAGCGACTGCGCAGGGCCCGCCGAGCGGCCATTTCGCCTGGCGGGACGGCCCGGCGAGACGGTTCTCCCCTGCGGCTCACCCGACTCCGGGGCGCACCCCCGGGACCGCACCCCGGGTGCGTCCCCCCTCAGTACGGGTGCACCCCGCCCAGGTGCGGCGGCGGATCGCCGAAGCCCTCCGCCACCCGCTTGTGGTACGTCGCCCGGTCGACCACCTCCAGGCCGACGATCTCCCACGGCGGCAGGTTCGCGGTGACCTTGTGCTCGCCCCACAGCCGCAGCGCGATCGCCGCCGCGTCGTGCAGGTCCCGGGCCTGCTCCCAGTACCGGATCTCGGCGTGGTCGGCGGCGTAGCGGGCGGTGAGGAAGAACGAGTGGTCGTACGCCAGCCGCTCCAACGAGACGCGCAGCGAGGACAGCGGGGTGACCTGCCCGGACACGCTCAGCACCACGTGCCAGAGCCTGGCCTGCTCGGGCACGGTGGGCGGCTCCCCCGGGTCCGCGTGCTGCGACCGCGGCCTGCGCGTCCCGCCGGGCCCCTGCGGCGGCGGACCGGCCGGCTCGGCGGGTCCGTCCCCGCGTCCGCCGTCGATGCTGGTCAGCCGCCGGCCCGCCGTCCCTGCGGTCAGCGTTGCCTCGCTTCTGCGTTCCACCGGCGGCCTCCTGTTCGGCGATGTCGTGTCGTCCCCCGCACCGGACCCGCCGGCCCGCGGCCGACCGGTACGGCTGCACCGCTCCTCGCCCGCGGCCGGGCCACTCCCCGTACGGAGCGGCCCGCCGACCGCGCTCAACCGATCGGCCGGTACCGGCACACCGGCCGGTCAGCCGCGCAGAACGACCAGGTCGTCGCGGTGGACGACCTCACGCTCGTACGCGGCGCCGAACTCCTGGGCCAGGTCGCGGGTGGACCGGCCGAGCAGGCGGGGCAACTCCCTCGCATCAAAGTTGACCAGTCCGCGAGCCACGATGTGGCCGTTTTCGGCAAGAAGGTCCACCGGATCACCCGCCGTGAACTCCCCGTCCACCTTGGTGACCCCGGCGGGCAGCAGCGAGGCGCCGCCGGAGACGACGGCCGTGACGGCGCCCGCGTCGAGGTGCAGGGCGCCGCGCGGGCTGCTCGCGTGGGCCAGCCAGAGCATCCGGTCGGAGGTGCGGCTGCCGGTGCGCAGGAACAGGGTGCCGGTGCGCCGTCCGGCCAGCGCGTCGGCGGCCTGGCTGGCGGCGGTGAGCACCACCGGGATGCCCGCGCCGGTGGCGATCCGGGCCGCCTCGACCTTGGTGACCATGCCGCCGGTGCCGACGCCGGCCTTGCCCGCGCTGCCGATCTCGACGCCGTCGAGGTCGTGCGGGCCGCTCACCTGGTCGATCCGGCTGGTGCCGGGCCGGGCCGGGTCGCCGTCGTAGAGGCCGTCCACGTCGGAGAGCAGCACGAGCAGGTCGGCCCGGACCAGGTGGGCGACCAGCGCGGCCAGCCGGTCGTTGTCCCCGAACTTGATTTCGGCGGTGGCGACGGTGTCGTTCTCGTTGACGATCGGCATCGCGCCCATCGCCAGCAGCTGGTCGAGGGTGCGGTAGGCGTTGCGGTAGTGGGCGCGCCGGCTGGCGTCCTCGGCGGTGAGCAGCACCTGGCCGACCCGGATGCCGTACCGGGCGAAGGAGGCGGTGTAGCGGGCGACCAGCAGGCCCTGGCCGACGCTGGCGGCGGCCTGCTGGCGGGCCAGGTCCTTGGGCCGCTGGTCCAGGCCGAGCGGGGCCAGGCCGGCGGCGATGGCGCCGGAGGAGACGAGGACGACCTCTGGCGCGTCCGGGCGGCTGCGCACCTTGGCCAGCGCGTCCACCAGGGCGTCGACCCGGTCGGCGTCCAGGCCGCCGGCCGCCGTGGTGAGGGAGGAGGAGCCGACCTTGACGACGATCCGCCGGGCGGTCAGCACCTCCTCGCGCAGTGAGTCCTCGCTCATCTCGCTGTACGCCCTTCCGGTGTGGTGCGGGTGCGGCGGGCCGGGCCCGGCCGTCACCCCCGAAATCTACGCGATCCGCGCAGGTCGCCCGCAGGGTGTTTCACCGGCTGGACCGGCGCCGCCACGGCCGGGCCGCCGGTCCGGACGGCCGGCACGGCCCGGCCGACCCGCTGAAGCCCCGGGCCTCCCGAGCGAAGTGACGCTCCGTCAGTTCCGGACGGGGCCGGACACGCGAACGGCCCCCACCGCCCCGGAGGGTGGTGGGGGCCGTTCGCCCGGGCCGGCTCAGGACGCGTCCCGGCCGGCCGGGTCACTCCTCGTCGTCGCCCTCGTCGATGGCGGCCGGGCGGGTGCTGGAGAGCGCCTCGAAGGCGAGGAACTCGGCCTCGGCCGCGTCCCGGCCCTTCTGCTTCTCGCGGCGGCGGTCGACCGCCGGGCGCGGGCTCTCCAGGCGGTGGTCCTCACCGCGGCGGCCGAGCATCTCGGCGCCGGCGGCCATGGTCGGCTCCCAGTCGAAGACGACGGCGTTCTCGTCCGGGCCGATGATGACGGTGTCGCCCTCGTGCGCCCCGACCTTCCACAGCTTGTCCTCGACGCCGAGGCGGGCCAGCCGGTCGGCGAGGTAGCCGACGGCCTCGTCGTTGGAGAAGTCGGTCTGGCGGACCCAGCGCTCCGGCTTGGTGCCGCGGATGCGGTAGGCGCCGTCCTCCTCGGTGATGGTGAAGCCCTCGTCGTCCACGGCCTTGGGCCGCAGCACGATCCGGGTCGACTCCTCGACCGGCTTGGCGGCGCGGGCCTCGGCGACGATCTGCGCCAGCGCGAAGTTCAGCTCGCGCAGGCCCTTGCGGGAGGCGGCGGAGACCTCGAACACCTGGTAGCCGCGCTCCTCCAGGGACTCCCGGGTGAGGTCGGCGATGTCCTGGCCGTCCGGCACGTCCACCTTGTTGAGCGCGACCAGGCGCGGGCGCTCCTCCAGACCGCCGTACTCGGCCAGTTCGGCCTCGATGGTCTCCAGGTCGGTCAGCGGGTCGCGGCCGGGCTCCAGGGTGGCGCAGTCCAGCACGTGCACCAGCACCGAGCAGCGCTCGACGTGCCGCAGGAACTCCAGGCCCAGGCCGCGGCCCTGGCTGGCGCCGGGGATCAGGCCGGGCACGTCGGCGATGGTGTACACGGTGTCGCCGGCGGTGACCACGCCGAGGTTGGGGATCAGGGTGGTGAACGGGTAGTCCGCGATCTTCGGCTTGGCCGCCGAGAGCACCGAGATCAGCGAGGACTTGCCGGCGCTCGGGTAGCCCACCAGGGCCACGTCGGCGACGGACTTGAGCTCCATCACGATGTCGCGGGCCTCGCCGGGCTCGCCGAGCAGCGCGAAACCGGGCGCCTTGCGGCGGGCCGAGGACAGCGCGGAGTTGCCGAGGCCGCCGCGGCCGCCCTGGGCGGCGACGAAGCTGGTGCCGTGCCCGACCAGGTCGGCCAGCACCTCGCCGTTGCGGTCCAGCACCACGGTGCCGTCCGGCACCAGCAGGACGAGGTCGCCGCCGTCCGCGCCGGTGCGGTGGCCGCCCGCGCCGGGCTTGCCGTTGGTGGCCTTGCGCTTGGGCGAGTGGTGGTACTCCAGCAGGGTGGTGACCTGCGCGTCGACGGTGAGGATGACGCTGCCGCCCTCGCCGCCGTTGCCGCCGTCGGGGCCGCCGAGCGGCTTGAACTTCTCCCGGTGCACGGAGGCGCAGCCGTGGCCCCCGTTACCCGCGGCGACGTGAAGTTCGACGCGGTCCACGAAGGTGGTCATGGTGTGCCTCCAGTGTGCGAAAGTCTGCTGCTACCTGCGTAAAGCATGAAGGGTGGACCGGAACATTCCGGCCCACCCTTCACTGTGAGTCTGGTGTGACTCAGGCCTCGACGGCCACGATGTTGACGACCTTGCGGCCGCGGCGGGTGCCGAACTGCACGGCACCGGCGGTCAGCGCGAACAGGGTGTCGTCGCCACCGCGACCGACGCCCGCACCCGGGTGGAAGTGGGTGCCGCGCTGGCGCACGAGGATCTCGCCGGCGGAGACGACCTGGCCGCCGAAGCGCTTCACGCCGAGGCGCTGGGCGTTCGAGTCACGGCCGTTACGGGTAGAGCTTGCGCCCTTCTTGTGTGCCATATCTCGCTATCCCCTTACTTGCTGACCGAGTCGATGCTGGTGATGCGCACCGCGGTGTGCTTCTGACGGTGACCCTGGCGACGGCGGTAGCCGGTCTTGTTCTTGTAGCGCAGGATGATGATCTTGTCACCCTTGGTCTGGTCGACGACCTCGGCGTGGGTCTTCACACCGGCCAGGACCCACGGGTCGGACGTGACGGCTTCGCCGTCGACGATCAGGATGGTCGAGAGCTCGACCGAGTCACCCGGCTTGGCCTCGATACGGTCGATCTCCAGCACGTCGCCGACGGCGACCTTGTGCTGGCGGCCGCCTGCGCGAACGATCGCGTACATGCGGTACCTGCTTTCCTTACTCGGTCGGAACTCCCGACGCCAGCCGCCTGGGTACGGACACAGGGGCCTCTCCCCGCCCGCTGCCGCGCGAACGCGGCGCTTCGGGAAGGTGATGTGCTCGGGAGCGTGTGGCGTAGACACGCCGAGGGTCAAGAATACGGACCGGCCGCCCGGGGGGCAAACCGGCCCGTACGGCCCGGGGCGGGAAGGGTCCCGCCCCGGGCGCGTGGGCACTACTCGGCCGCCGTATCACCTTCGGCGGCCGCCGCCTTCTTGGCCGCCGCGCTCGTCCGCTTGGTCGCGGTCTTGCGGGCGGTGGTCTTCTTGGCCGCCGTGGTCGTCTTCTTGGCGGCGGTCTTCTTCGCGGCGGTCTTGCGGGCGGCCCGCTTCTTGGGCGCCGGAGCCTCCTCCGCGGACGGCTCCTCGGCCTCGGCCTCGGCGGCCGGGGCCTCCTTTGCCGGGGCCTCGACGACGGCCTCCACGGTCTCGACGGCCGGGGCCTCCTCCGCGGGCGCCTCGACGACGGCCTCCACGGCCTCGACGGCCTCGGGGGTCACCACGGCCGGGGCGGCCGGGGTGGCAGCCTCCAGGGCCGCCTCCAGCGCCGCGTCGGCCCGCGCCTGGAGCACCACGATCTCGGCCTCGCCCGGCGCCCCGGCCGGAGCCGTCGCCTTGCGGACCGCGCGGCGGCGGGTGCGGCCGGCCGGAGCCGCGGTGGCGGCGGGGATCTCGACCAGGTCCGGCTGGACGGCCGGGGCCTCCTCGACGGCCTCCGCCTCGACGCCCGGGACCTCCAGGGCCAGCTGGCCCTCGATCTCCTCGCGCACCGGCTCGCCCTCGACGACCACCTCGGCCACCGCGGCCTCGACGGCCTGCGGCTCCTCGGCGGCCGCCCCGCCCTTGCCCCGACGACGGCGCTTGCTGCTGCCCGCGGCCGCCTCGGCCGACACGGCCGGGGTGTGGACGTGGGCGCTCGGCTGCTCCATGTGAACGATCACGCCGCGGCCGTTGCAGTGCACGCACGGCTCGGAGAAGGACTCCAGCAGGCCCTGGCCGACCCGCTTGCGGGTCATCTGGACCAGGCCCAGCGAGGTGACCTCGGCCACCTGGTGCTTGGTCCGGTCCCGGCCCAGGCACTCCAGCAGGCGGCGCAGCACCAGGTCCCGGTTGGACTCCAGCACCATGTCGATGAAGTCGATCACGATGATGCCGCCGAGGTCGCGCAGCCGCAGCTGGCGCACGATCTCCTCGGCCGCCTCGATGTTGTTGCGGGTGACCGTCTCCTCCAGGTTGCCGCCCTGGCCGACGAACTTCCCGGTGTTGACGTCGATGACGACCATCGCCTCGGTGCGGTCGATCACCAGCGAACCGCCGCTGGGCAGCCAGACCTTGCGGTCCAGCGCCTTCATCAGCTGCTCGTCGATCCGGTAGGTGGCGAACACGTCCACCTCGGAGGTCCACCGCTGGAGCCGCCCGGCGAGGTCCGGGGCCACGTTGGAGACGTAGTCGTGGATGGTGCTCCACGCCTCGTCGCCGGAGACGATGACCTTGGTGAAGTCCTCGTTGAAGATGTCGCGGACGACCCGGACGGTCATGTCCGGCTCGCCGTACAGCAGCGCGGGGGCGTTGCCGGTCGCGGCCTTCTTCTGGATGTCCTCCCACTGCTGCTGCAGCCGCTGGACGTCGCGGGTCAGCTCCTCCTCGGAGGCGCCCTCGGCGGCGGTGCGCACGATGACGCCCGCGTCGTCCGGGACGATCTTCTTGAGGATCTGCTTCAGGCGGGCGCGCTCGTTCTCGGGGAGCTTGCGCGAGATACCGGTCATCGAGCCCTCGGGCACGTAGACCAGGTAGCGGCCGGGCAACGAGATCTGGCTGGTCAGGCGGGCGCCCTTGTGGCCGATCGGGTCCTTGGAGACCTGCACCAGCACGGACTGGCCGGACTTCAGCACCGACTCGATCCGGCGCGGGCCACCGTGGCCCAGCGCACCGAAGTTGACCTCGCCGGCGTACAGCACGGCGTTGCGGCCCTTGCCGATGTCGACGAAGGCGGCCTCCATCGACGGCAGCACGTTCTGGACCTTGCCCAGGTAGACGTTGCCGACGTACGAGGTGGCCTGCTCCTTGTTGACGTAGTGCTCGACCAGCACGCCGTCCTCGAGGACGCCGATCTGGGTCCGCTGGCCGTTCTGGCGCACCACCATGACGCGCTCGACCGACTCGCGGCGGGCCAGGAACTCGGCCTCGGTGATGATCGGCACCCGGCGGCGGCCCAGCTCGCGGCCCTCGCGGCGGCGCTGCTTCTTCGCCTCCAGACGGGTCGAGCCCTTGATGGACTGCACCTCGTCCGGGTCGAAGGACGGCTCGGTGGAACGGCGGCGCGGCTCGCGCACCTTCACCACCGTGCGGACCCCGTCCTCGGTGGTCTCGGCGGTCTCGACGGCACCGGCCTCACCGCTGCGGCGGCGACGACGGCGACGACGGCGGGACGAGGACAGGCCGGCGGCCAGGTCGTCGTCGTCCTCGACGTCCTCCTCGGCGTCCGCGGCCGGCTCCTCGACGACGGACTGCCCGGTCTCGACGGCCTCGACCTCGAACTCCTCGGCCTCGCCACGGCGACGACGGCGGCCGCCCCGACGGCGACGGCGCGACGGACGGTCGTCCTCCCACTCGCCCTCGGTCTCCGGACCGGCGACGGGGGCCTCGACGACGGGCGTCTCGACCGGCACCTCGACGACCCGCTCGACCGGCTTCGCCTTCTCGGCGGCCTTCGCCCTCTCGACGGCCTTGGCCTTCTCGGCCCTCTCCGCCCGCTCGGCCCGCTCGGCGGCCTTCCGCTCGGCGGCCTTCGAACGGCTCGGCGGCTGCACCCGCACCGAGGTGCGCACCCGGCGGCGGCGGCCGACGCCGCTGTACTCGAACTCGTCCTCCTCGCGCTGCGCGGCGGCCGGGGCCTCGACCGGCGCCGGGGCCGCAGCGGCGGGCTGCTGCTGCGCCTGCGGCTGCACGGCGGGAGCCGGGGTGGCGGCCGGGGCCGCGGCGGGCTCCTGGAACACCGGAGCCTGGAAGATCGCGGTGGACGGGCGGACCGCACGGCGGCGCACCCGGTGGGTCGGCTCGGCAGCCGGCGCGGGCTGGACGGCCACGGCCTCCTCGGCCGGCTCCTCCTCGACGGGCTCCTCCGCGGCGGCGGGCTCCTCGACCGGGGTCTCGACGACCGGCGCGGCCTCGACCACGCGGCGGCGACGGGCCCGGCGGGCCGGAGCGGCGGGTGCCTCCTCGGCAGCCGGCTCGGCGGCGGGGGCCTCGGCCACCGGGGCGGCGGCAGCGGGCTCCTCGGC
>NZ_JBHWIR010000149.1:0-4320 GCF_042731835.1 Kitasatospora sp. NPDC059817
ACAGAACAACCGGAGGACAGCCCAGCAGGGCGTCAGTCAGTGGCAGAGCCACGACCACCAGGGACCCGGTTAGAACTATCAGTGTCGGTGGTGGGTCGTACGGTGGACTCGTGCGACCCATCACGAGTATTGAGCGGTCAGTGACGCCCTTCGAGGTCGTCAGTCCCTTCCAGCCGAACGGGGACCAGCCGGCGGCGATCGCCGAGCTGGAGCGGCGGATCAAGGGCGGGGAGAAGGACGTCGTCCTGCTCGGTGCCACCGGTACCGGGAAGTCGGCCACCACGGCCTGGATGATCGAGCGGCTGCAGCGGCCCACCCTGGTGATGGCGCCGAACAAGACGCTGGCCGCCCAGCTGGCGAACGAGTTCCGCGAGCTGCTGCCGAACAACGCGGTCGAGTACTTCGTCTCGTACTACGACTACTACCAGCCCGAGGCGTACGTCCCGCAGACGGACACCTACATCGAGAAGGACTCCTCGATCAACGAGGAGGTCGAGCGGCTGCGGCACTCGGCGACCAACTCGCTGCTGACCAGGCGGGACGTGATCGTGGTCGCCTCCGTCTCCTGCATCTACGGCCTCGGCACCCCGCAGGAGTACGTGGACCGGATGGTCCCGCTCAAGGTCGGCGAGGAGATCGACCGGGACGTCCTGCTGCGCCGTTTCGTGGACATCCAGTACGCCCGCAACGACGTGGCGTTCACCCGTGGCACCTTCCGGGTCCGCGGCGACACCATCGAGATCTTCCCGGTCTACGAGGAGCTGGCCGTCCGGATCGAGATGTTCGGCGACGAGATCGAGGCGCTGTACACCCTGCACCCGCTCACCGGCGAGATCATCAGCCAGGACGAGTCGGTGTACGTCTTCCCCGCCTCGCACTACGTGGCCGGTCCGGAACGCATGGAGCGGGCGATCACCGGCATCGAGAAGGAGCTGGAGGAGACGCTCGCCCGGCAGGAGAAGCAGGGCAAGCTGCTGGAGGCCCAGCGGCTGCGCATGCGCACCACCTACGACATCGAGATGCTGCGCCAGATCGGCACCTGCTCGGGCGTCGAGAACTACTCGATGCACTTCGACGGCCGCGAGCCCGGCTCCCCGCCGAACACCCTGCTCGACTACTTCCCGGAGGACTTCCTCCTGGTCATCGACGAGTCGCACGTCACCGTCCCGCAGATCGGCGCGATGTACGAGGGTGACGCCTCGCGCAAGCGCACCCTGGTGGAGCACGGCTTCCGGCTGCCCTCCGCGATGGACAACCGCCCGCTGAAGTGGGAGGAGTTCCTGGGGCGGATCGACCAGACGGTGTACCTGTCGGCGACGCCCGGCCCGTACGAGCTGTCCCGCGGCGACGGCCAGGTCGAGCAGATCATCCGCCCGACCGGTCTGATCGACCCGGAGGTGATCGTCAAGCCGACCGAGGGCCAGATCGACGACCTGGTGCACGAGGTCCGCACGCGGGTGGAGCGGGACGAGCGCGTCCTGGTGACCACGCTGACCAAGAAGATGGCCGAGGACCTCACCGACTACATGCTCGGCCTGGACATCCGGGTCCGGTACCTGCACAGCGACGTGGACACCCTGCGCCGGGTGGAGCTGCTGCGCGAGCTGCGCGCGGGCAGGTACGACGTGCTGGTCGGCATCAACCTGCTGCGCGAGGGCCTGGACCTGCCCGAGGTGTCGCTGGTGGCGATCCTGGACGCGGACAAGGAGGGCTTCCTGCGCTCCGGCACCTCGCTGATCCAGACGATCGGGCGGGCCGCCCGAAACGTCTCGGGCCAGGTGCACATGTACGCGGACCGGATCACCCCGTCGATGGAGAAGGCGATCGACGAGACCAACCGCCGCCGGGTGGTGCAGCAGGCGTACAACAAGAAGCACGGGATCGACCCGCAGCCGCTGCGGAAGAAGATCGGCGACATCCTGGACACCCTCGCCCGCGAGGACGTGGACACCGACGAGCTGCTCTCCACCGGCTACCGCGGGGCCGCCGGGAAGGGCAAGGCCCCGGTGCCGGCCCTGGGCATGGAGCGCAAGCAGGGCGAGAGCCTGCCGGCCGCCGAGCTGGCGGAGCTGATCCAGTCGATGACGGACCGGATGCACGCGGCCGCCGCCGACCTCCAGTTCGAGGTCGCGGCCCGGCTGCGTGACGAGGTGAAGGAGCTGAAGCGGGAGCTGCGCCAGATGCGGGAGGCCGGCGTGGCCTGAGCGGGGGCCGAGGGGGCCGAGGGGGCCGACGGGGGCCGACGGGGGGCTGAGGCGGGTCGAGGCGGCCGCCGGGCCGGGCCGGTGTGACACCGGTCAAGCCCGGCGGTGTCTCAGCCTTGCCACAATGCGGCGACCGCCGGGAGGTGCGGGGTGCCGCAGGCCCTAGGCTGGCCTGCGGCATCGACCTCGGGACGGGGTGGTGCGACAGCAACAGGGGGCCTCAGCCGGGGGACGGCACGGGGTGTTCCACCGTGGCGCCGCGCGGGGAGCGACCGCGTGGCCGGGTAGAGAGGACAACGCCGTGTCGGTGAACCTTGCCAAGGGCCAGCGGGTCAGTCTCCAGAAGGGGCCGGGCGGCGCGTTGACCGTGGTCCGGATGGGCCTCGGCTGGCAGGCCGCGCCGAAGCGGGGCCTGTTCGGCAGCCGCACCAGGACGATCGACCTGGACGCGTCGGCGCTCCTGTACGCCGAGAAGACCCCGTCCGACGTGGTGTTCTTCCAGCACCTGGAGAGCACGGACGGTTCCGTCCGGCACACCGGGGACAACCTGGAGGGCGGCTCCGGCACGGAGGACGACGAGGCGATCCTGGTGGACCTGCTGCACGTGCCGGCGCACATCACCCAGGTGGTGTTCACGGTGAGCTCGTACACCGGGCAGACCTTCGCGGAGGTGCAGGGCGCCCACTGCCGGCTGGTGGACGAGACCACGGGCGAGGAGCTGGCCCGGTACGAGCTGGCCGGGGGAGGGCCGCACACCGGGCAGATCATGGCGAAGGTGTTCCGTGACGGGGCCGGCGGCTGGGAGATGCAGGCGATCGGCGCGCCGGCCAAGGGGCGGACCTTCCAGGACCTGCTGCCGGCGATCGAGCCGTACCTCTGACGGCATCCCTGGCGGCATCCCTGACGGGCGCCCCGGACGTCATCTCTGACGGTTCTTTACCTTCTTTACCTTTCTTTGGGCTTCCTGTTACTCTCGATGGCAGCGGAGGGGAGTATTCCCCCGCAGTTGTCCCCGTCATCACGGGCGCCCACGAGTGGCGCCCCGGGGCGCTGGTCCGTGCGGACGCCCCGAGAGCGGGCCCGACGGGCGGAAGAGACCTCCGGCAGTGACGATGACTGTCTCGCCTACCTGCCGGAGGAGCAGTAGTGGACGTTTCCGTAACCATGTGGGTCACCACGATCGGTGTGCTGATCGCACTGATCGTGGCGGACTTCTTCATCGGAGGGCGCAAGCCGCACGAGGTCTCGATCAAGGAGGCCGGGATCTGGACCGCGGTCTGGATCGTGCTGGCGCTGATCTTCGGCGGGTTCCTCTGGTGGCACTCCGGCGCGCAGCCGGCCGGTGAGTTCTTCGCCGGTTACATCACCGAGAAGTCGCTCAGTGTCGACAACCTGTTCGTCTTCATCCTGATCATGGGCAAGTTCGCGGTGCCGAGGATCTACCAGCAGCGCGTGCTGATGTTCGGTGTGATCATCGCGCTGGTGCTGCGGGCGGTCTTCATCGCCGGCGGCGCGGCGCTGGTCACCCAGTTCTCCTGGGTGTTCTTCATCTTCGGCGCCTTCCTGATCTGGACCGCCTGGAAGCTGATCAAGGAGGCCCGGGCCGGCGAGGAGGAGGACGAGTTCGAGGAGAACCGCCTGCTCAAGTCGATCGAGCGGCGATTCCCGTCCACCGACACGTACCACGGCACGAAGTTGTTCATCCGGGAGAACGGCCGCCGGCTGATGACCCCGATGCTGATCGTGATGCTGGCGATCGGCACCACGGACGTGCTGTTCGCGCTGGACTCCATCCCGGCGATCTTCGGCCTGACCCAGGACCCGTACATCGTCTTCACCGCCAACGCCTTCGCCCTGATGGGCCTGCGTCAGCTGTACTTCCTGATCGGCGGCCTGCTGAAGAAGCTGGTCCACCTGTCGTACGGCCTGTCGGTGATCCTCGGCTTCATCGGCGTGAAGCTGGTGCTGCACGCGGCGCACGAGGCGGGCGCGAACGTGCCGGAGATCGGCATCCCGCTCTCGCTGGGCGTCATCGTGGTCGTGCTGGCCGTCACCACGGTGACCAGCCTGATCGCCTCGAAGAAGCAGGAACGGGCCGAGCGCGAGGCCCAGAAGC
>NZ_JBHWIR010000149.1:4330-19366 GCF_042731835.1 Kitasatospora sp. NPDC059817
GCCCCCGCCCCATATCGCGGGCCCCCTCCCCCCCGGGTGCGGGCGGCGCCCGCCCGGCCCGCCGCGGGGCGGGGGGGGCCTCGTCGTGCCCGGTGCCCGGTGCCCGGTGCCCGGTGCCCGGTGCCCGAAGGCCGAGGTCACCAGCCGCGCTCGCGCCACTCGTCGAGGTGCGGGCGCTCGGCGCCGAGGGTGGTGTCGCTGCCGTGGCCGGGGTAGACCCAGGCCTCGTCCGGCAGGACGTCGAAGATCTTCGCGTTGACGTCCCGGAAGAGGCTCGTGAAGGCCTCCGCATCGCCCCAGGTGTTGCCGACGCCGCCGGGGAAGAGGCAGTCGCCGGTGAAGACGTGCGGGTGGCCCTGCGGGTCGTCGTAGATCAGCACGATCGCGCCCGGGGTGTGCCCGACCAGGTGCCGGACGGTGAGTTCCACGTCGCCGACCCGCAGCTTGTCGCCGTCCGCGAGCAGCAGCTCGGTGGGCACGTCGACGCCCTCGGCGTCGTGCGCGCCGGCGGCGGTGCGAGCCCCCGTCACGGCGACCACCTCGGCGAGCGCGGCCCAGTGGTCGTGGTGCCGGTGGGTGGTGACGACGGTGGCGAGCTCGTCACCGACGGTCTCCAGCAGCACCGGGGCGTCGGCGGCCGCGTCGATCAGCAGCTGCTCGTCGGTGGCCCGGCAGCGCAGCAGGTAGGCGTTGTTGTCGTACGGGCCGACGGCCACCTTGGTGATGATCAGGTGCGCCAGCTCCCGCACGTCAGGCGGCCCGCCGACCTTGACCGCTCCGTGGTACGTCATGCGTCCGCTCCTCGTCCGGTGAAGGGGTTCAGGATCATCTTCGCGCCGTCAGCCCAGCGGGGGAAGCTGGGGGAGGGCGGTGTCGGGGGTGGTCCGCAGGCCGGCGCCGTCGGAGCGGCCGGAGAGCCAGGCGAGCAGGGAGCGGAGGGGGCCCTGGACGGTGAGGACGGGCTCGCCGGTGCCGATCAGGCCGATGTCCCCGGTGTCCTCGGCGACCAGCTCGACGCCGGGCAGGGCGGTGCCGTGCAGCTTGTTGGCGATCTTGTGGAACTCGGTGACGGCGAAGACCTCCGGCCAGTGCGCGGGGGTGTGGCCGGCGTCCAGGTCGACGTGGTGGTACTCGACCTCGGCGAGGCGCTTCCACGGGAGGTCGTGGGCGGGGAAGACGTAGCCGGTGCGGTGGCGGACCTCGACCGTCCAGGCTTCGGCGGGCAGCAGCGCGGCGGCCGCGGCGAAGCGCTCGCGGGAGTCGCGCAGGTCGGCGAGCTGGGCGTCCACCGGGCGGGGCGCACCCTCCTCGATCTGCCGGTCGCGGGCCTCGGTGCTGGCGTACTGCGGGATGTCGGTGCCGGTGCGGGCGCCGTCCAGCAGGTTGACCAGGGAGTCGGCGTTGCGGGCGAGGTGGGCCAGCACGTGACCGCGGGTCCAGCCGGGCAGGGCGGAGGGCTCGGCGACGGCCTCGGGCTTCAGCTCGGCGACGGTGTGCAGCAGGTGCCGGGTGCTCTCCTCGACCAGGGCCAGGTACTGCGCGGCGGCCTCGGCGGCGGTCTGCGGGTCGGTCATCGGATCGGCCTTCTGTGGGAGACGGCGCGTTGCCCGCGGGGGGCTCCGCTCGTTGACCAGCTGACGCTATCGCCGAATCCGACCGCTGAGCAGGGCCTTTTTCGGTCCGGGTACGGAGGGTTCGAGGGGCGCTCTCACTCGTTCGGGTGGACTCCGCTGGACACGGTCGATATTCGAACGTCTGAGCTAGTAGGCTGGCTGCCGCATCCTGGAAGAAGCACACATCTCCCCGCAAGTCCTCTCGCCCCGGAGAAAGGCGCCAGAAGCAGTGGCCGACCGCCTCATCGTCCGCGGTGCTCGCGAGCACAACCTCAAGAACGTCTCGCTCGACCTGCCCCGCGACTCCCTCATCGTCTTCACGGGCCTCTCCGGCTCCGGCAAGTCCTCGCTCGCCTTCGACACGATCTTCGCCGAGGGCCAGCGCCGCTACGTCGAGTCGCTGTCCTCCTACGCCCGCCAGTTCCTCGGGCAGATGGACAAGCCCGATGTGGACTTCATCGAAGGTCTCTCCCCGGCCGTCTCGATCGATCAGAAGTCCACCAACCGCAACCCCCGTTCGACCGTCGGCACGATCACCGAGGTCTACGACTACCTGCGCCTGCTGTTCGCCCGGATCGGCAAGCCGCACTGCCCGCACTGCGGCCGCCCGATCGCCAAGCAGTCGCCGCAGGCGATCGTCGACAAGGTGCTGGAGCTCGCCGAGGGCACCCGGTTCCAGGTGCTCAGCCCGGTGGTGCGCGAGCGCAAGGGCGAGTTCGTCGACCTCTTCGCCGACCTCCAGTCCAAGGGCTACTCGCGCGCCCGGGTGGACGGCGGGACGATCCAGCTCGCCGAGCCGCCGAAGCTCAAGAAGCAGGAGAAGCACACCGTCGAGGTGGTCATCGACCGCCTGACCGTCAAGGAGAGCGCCAAGCGTCGGCTCACCGACTCGGTGGAGACGGCCCTGCGGCTGTCCGGCGGCATGGTCGTGCTCGACTTCGTCGACCTCGCGGAGGACGACCCGGAGCGCGAGCGGATGTACTCCGAGCACCTCTACTGCCCGTACGACGACGTGTCGTTCGAGGAGCTGGAGCCGCGCTCGTTCTCCTTCAACTCGCCGTTCGGCGCCTGCCCGGACTGCTCGGGCCTGGGCAACCGGATGGAGGTCGACCCGGAGCTGGTCATCCCGGACCCGGAGCGCTCGCTGGAGGAGGGCGCGATCCACCCGTGGTCGGCGGGCCACGCCAAGGAGTACTTCCAGCGCCTGATCGACGCGCTCGCCGGGGAGCTGGGCTTCCGCACCGACATCCCGTGGGCCGGGCTGCCGGCCCGCGCCAAGAAGGCGCTGCTGTACGGGCACAAGCACCAGGTGCAGGTCAGCTACCGCAACCGCTTCGGGCGCGAGCGCTCGTACAGCACCGGCTTCGAGGGCGCCGTCCCGTTCATCCAGCGCCGGCACACCGAGGCGGAGAGCGACAGTAGCCGCGAGCGCTTCGAGGGCTACATGCGCGAGGTGCCCTGCCCGACGTGCGAGGGCACCCGGCTCAAGCCGGTGGTGCTCGCGGTCACCGTCGAGGAGAAGTCGATCGCCGACGTCTCGGCGATGTCGATCAGCGACTGCGCCGAGTTCCTGGGCGCGATGAAGCTGAACGACCGGGACAAGCAGATCGCCGAGCGCGTCCTCAAGGAGGTCAACGAGCGGCTGCGCTTCCTGGTCGACGTCGGCCTGGACTACCTCTCGCTGAACCGCGCGGCCGGCACCCTGTCCGGCGGCGAGGCCCAGCGCATCCGGCTGGCCACCCAGATCGGCTCCGGCCTGGTCGGCGTGCTGTACGTGCTGGACGAGCCGTCCATCGGCCTGCACCAGCGGGACAACCACCGGCTGATCGAGACGCTGGTGCGGCTGCGCGACATCGGCAACACGCTGATCGTGGTCGAGCACGACGAGGACACCATCAAGACGGCGGACTGGGTGGTCGACATCGGCCCGGGCGCCGGCGAGCACGGCGGCAAGGTGGTGCACTCCGGCTCGTTGAAGGGACTGCTGTCCAACAAGGAGTCGCTGACCGGCCAGTACCTCTCCGGCAAGCGGTCCATCCCGATCCCGGCGGGCCGCCGCGACCGGGACAAGAAGCGCCAGCTGACCGTCCACGGCGCCCGCGAGCACAACCTCAAGGACGTCACGGTCGGCTTCCCGCTCGGCACCTTCACCGCGATCACCGGCGTCTCCGGCTCCGGCAAGTCGACGCTGGTCAACGACATCCTCTACACCCACCTCGCCCGGGAGCTGAACGGCGCCCGCAGCGTGCCCGGCCGGCACACCCGGATCACCGGCACCGACCTGGTGGACAAGGTGGTGCACGTCGACCAGTCGCCGATCGGGCGCACCCCGCGCTCCAACCCGGCCACCTACACCGGGGTGTTCGACCACGTGCGCCGGCTCTTCGCGGAGACGCAGGAGGCGAAGGTCCGCGGCTACCTGCCCGGCCGGTTCTCCTTCAACGTCAAGGGCGGCCGCTGCGAGAACTGCTCGGGCGACGGCACCATCAAGATCGAGATGAACTTCCTGCCGGACGTCTACGTGCCGTGCGAGGTCTGCCACGGCGCCCGGTACAACCGGGAGACGCTGGAGGTCCACTACAAGGGCAAGTCCATCTCCGAGGTGCTGGACATGCCGATCGAGGAGGCGCTGGCCTTCTTCGAGGCCGTCCCGGCGATCGCCCGGCACCTCAGGACGCTCAACGACGTCGGCCTCGGCTACGTCCGGCTCGGCCAGTCCGCGCCGACGCTGTCCGGCGGCGAGGCGCAGCGCGTCAAGCTCGCCTCCGAGCTGCAGAAGCGCTCCACCGGGCGGACGGTCTACGTGCTGGACGAGCCCACCACCGGCCTGCACTTCGAGGACATCAGCAAGCTGATCAAGGTGCTCAGCGGGCTGGTGGAGAAGGGCAACACGGTGATCGTCATCGAGCACAACCTCGATGTGATCAAGACCGCCGACTGGGTCGTCGACATGGGCCCCGAAGGCGGTTCCGGCGGCGGCATGGTGGTCGCCGAGGGCACCCCGGAGCAGATCGCCGCCGTCCCGGAGAGCCACACCGGCAAGTTCCTCCGGGACATCCTTCCGGGCGAGTTCGCGGACGCCCCGGTCGCCCCGGTGAAGAGGGCGCCGCGCAAGCGGGCCGCCGCGGCAAAGAAGTAGCGAAGAGGGAGCAGCGCCCCGCTCCGCCGCCCCACCCACGGGGGCGGCGGAGCGGGTGCCGCATAGACTTCCGTGGTCCCTCGTAGGAAGCCGAACCGCAGGAGCGCACCGATGTCAGAGGCCCCCGAGACCAGCCCCGCCACCTCCCGCCGCACCGTGCTCTGCGGCGCCGCCGCCGTACTGGCGGCCGGCGGCACCGTGACGATCGCCGGCTGCGGTCCCTCCTCGGGTTCCTCGGGCTCCTCCGGCGCCGGCAGCGCGGCCAAGACCCCGGTGGACCTCGGCCCGGCCTCGGAGGTGCCGGAGGGCGGCGGCAAGGTCTTCCGCAACCAGAAGATCGTCGTGACCCAGCCGACCGCGGGGGAGTACAAGGCCTTCAGCGCCGTCTGCACCCACGCCGGCTGCGTCGTCGACCAGGTGAAGAGCCAGCAGATCCAGTGCCCCTGCCACGGCAGCCGGTTCGCCATCGCCGACGGCGCCGTCCAGGACGGCCCGGCCCCCAGGCCGCTGCCCGCTTACGCCGTCACGGTCGACGGCGGGAACCTCAAGGTGACCCCGAGCTGAAGCAGTTGATCTCCACCCAGTCGATCTCGGCCCAGCCGGTCCCCGCCCGGTTGATCTCCCCTTCGCGGCCCCGGCTCCACTCGGTACGGTGGACCCATGGCTGACCCGAGCACCTACCGCCCGGCGCCGGGCGCGATCCCGACCTCACCGGGCGTCTACAAGTTCCGTGACGCCCACGGGCGGGTCATCTACGTCGGCAAGGCCAAGAGCCTGCGGCCGCGCCTGTCGTCCTACTTCCAGGACCTGGCCGGCCTGCACCCGCGCACCGCGACCATGGTCACCACCGCGGCCTCGGTGGAGTGGACGGTGGTGGCCACCGAGGTCGAGGCGCTCCAGCTGGAGTACTCCTGGATCAAGGAGTTCGACCCGCGGTTCAACGTCAAGTACCGCGACGACAAGAGCTATCCGGAACTCGCCGTCACCCTCAACGAGGAGTACCCGCGGGTCCAGGTGATGCGCGGGGCGCACAAGAAGGGCGTGCGCTACTTCGGCCCGTACGGGCACGCCTGGGCGATCCGCGAGACGGTCGACCTGCTGCTGCGCGTCTTCCCCGTCCGCACCTGCTCCAACGGCGTGTTCAAGCGCGCCCGGCAGGTCGGCCGGCCCTGCCTGCTCGGCTACATCGGCAAGTGCGCCGCGCCCTGCGTCGGCAAGGTCTCGCCGGACGAACACCGGGCGCTGGCCGAGGACTTCTGCGACTTCATGGCCGGGCGCACCGGCAACTACCTGCGCCGGCTGGAAGAGCAGATGCGGGAGGCCGCCGAGGAGATGGAGTACGAGAAGGCGGCCCGGCTGCGGGACGACATCGGCGCCCTCAAGCGCGCGATGGAGAAGAACGCCATCGTGCTCGCCGACGCCACCGACGCCGACCTGCTGGCCGTCGCCGAGGACGAACTGGAGGCCGCCGTCCAGATCTTCCACGTCCGCGGCGGCCGGGTGCGCGGCCAGCGCGGCTGGGTCACCGACAAGGTCGAGGACGTCGACACCGCCGGCCTGGTCGAGCACGCCCTCCAGCAGCTCTACGGCGGCGCCGGCCCGGACGAGCGCAACGAGACCGTCCCGCGCGAGGTGCTCGTCCCCGCGCTGCCCGAGCCGTCCGGTCCGGTCCGGGACTGGCTGAGCGGCCTGCGCGGCAGCCAGGTCGACCTGCGGATCCCGCAACGCGGCGACAAGAAGGACCTGATGGCCACCGTGCAGCGCAACGCCCAGCAGGCGCTGGCACTGCACAAGACCAAGCGCGCCTCCGACCTCACCACCCGCAGCCGCGCCCTGCAGGAGATCGCCGACGCGCTGGAGCTGGACTCGGTGCCGCTGCGCATCGAGTGCTTCGACATCTCCCACCTCCAAGGCGAGGACGTGGTCGCCTCGATGGTCGTCTTCGAGGACGGCCTGGCCCGCAAGAGCGAGTACCGGCGCTTCCAGATCAAGGGCTTCGAGGGCCAGGACGACGTCCGCTCGATGCACGAGGTGATCGGCCGGCGCTTCCGCCGCTACCTCCAGGAACGCGAGCAGACCGGCGAGTGGGTCGTCCCCGAGGCCGACGACCCGGGCGCCGCCGCCGACGGCACCGGGGCCCCGGCCGGCCCGATCGACCCGGAGACGGGCCGCCCGCGCCGCTTCGCCTACCCGCCCCAACTGCTGGTCGTGGACGGCGGCCAGCCGCAGGTCGCCGCCGCCAAGCGCGCCCTGGACGAACTCGGCATCGACGACGTCGCGCTGTGCGGCCTGGCCAAGCGGCTGGAGGAGGTCTGGCTGCCCGGCGAGGACGACCCGGTCGTGCTGCCGCGCTCCAGCGAGGGCCTCTACCTGCTCCAGCGGGTCCGCGACGAGGCCCACCGCTTCGCGATCACCTACCAGCGCAGCAAGCGTTCCAAGCGACTCACCGCCGGGGAACTGGACTCCGTCCCGGGCCTCGGCGAGACTCGCCGCCAGGCGCTGCTCAAGCACTTCGGCTCGCTGAAGAGGCTCCGGGCCGCCACCGTCGACGAACTCTGCGCCGTACCCGGCATCGGACGCCGCACGGCGGAGACTGTTGCGGCGGCGTTGTCCTCCCGTACACCCGTCGCACCAGCGGTGAACACCGCTACCGGCGAGATCATCGAGGACGGGGCCGAACCGGCCGCCGAGCCGGTGGCCGCAGCATCCCAGACCGCACCATCCCAGGAGACGCCATGACGGCCGACGCCGACCGTCAGACGACGCGCCCAGCCCCCGCCCGCCTGTCCGGGCAGGGGAAGGGTGGTCGCGCCGTGCGCGTTCTCCCCAGCAGAAAGACCGAGAGCGGGGAACCGAAGTGACCGTGTCAGACGTGGCCGAGAACGCGCCGGAGCTGGTGATCATCTCCGGCATGTCCGGAGCCGGCCGCTCCACCGCCGCGAAGTGCCTGGAGGACCTGGGCTGGTTCGTGGTGGACAACCTGCCACCGGCCCTGATCCCGACCATGGTCGACCTGGGCGCCCGCTCCCAGGGCAACGTCGCCCGGATCGGCGTGGTCGTGGACGTCCGGGGCCGCCAGTTCTTCGACGACCTGCTCACCTCCCTCGACGAGTTGGAGAAGCGCGGCGTCCGGCTCAGCGTGGTCTTCCTGGACTCCTCCGACGACGCGTTGGTCCGCCGCTTCGAGAGCGTGCGCCGCCCGCACCCGCTGCAGGCCGACGGCCGGATCGTCGACGGCATCGCCCAGGAGCGCGACCTGCTGCGCGACCTGCGCGGCGAGGCCGACCTGGTGATCGACACCTCCAACCTCAACGTGCACCAACTGCGCGCCAAGCTGGACGCCCAGTTCGCCGACCACGACGAGCCCGAGCTGCGCGCCACCGTGATGTCCTTCGGCTTCAAGTACGGCCTGCCGGTCGACGCCGACCTGGTGGTGGACTGCCGCTTCCTGCCCAACCCGCACTGGGTGCCCGAGCTGCGCGCCCGTACCGGCACCGACGCGGACGTCGCCGACTACGTGTTCCAGCAGCCCGGCGCCAACGAGTTCCTGGACGGCTACGCCGATCTCCTGCGCATCATCACCGAGGGGTACCGCCGCGAGGGGAAGCGCTACATGACGCTTGCCGTAGGCTGCACCGGTGGCAAGCACCGCAGCGTCGCGATGTCCGAGCGCCTGACCAAGCGTCTCATCGCCGACGGAGTGGAGACGGTGCTCGTCCACCGTGACATGGGACGGGAGTGACCGCCGCCTCCTAGCCGGGCCGCCGGCGGGGCCGGTGGCCGCGGCGAGGAACGCGAGGTGAGTGTGGCGGGATATGTGCCCGGGCGGCAGCCGCAGAACAGGAGTGCCGACCGGGCGGGTGGCCCGGCCCGGCCGCCGGTCCCGAGCCGGCCGCGCAGCAGCCCCGCCCGGGCCAACCCGGCCCCCCGGATCACCGCGCTCGGCGGCGGCCAGGGCCTGTCCGCCTCGCTCTCCGCGCTGCGCCGGCTCACCAGCGACCTGACCGCCGTGGTCACCGTCGCCGACGACGGCGGCTCCAGCGGCCGGCTCCGCACCGAGCTGGGCGTGCTGCCCCCCGGCGACCTGCGCAAGGCGCTGGCCGCGCTGTGCGGGGACGACGACTGGGGGCGCACCTGGTCCGAGGTGATCCAGCAGCGTTTCACCGGCACCGGTGAGCTGGGCGGCCACGCGGTCGGCAACCTGCTGATCGTCGCGCTCTGGGAGAAGCTCGGCGACCCGGTGGCCGCCCTGGACTGGGTCGGCCGGCTGCTGAACGTCCAGGGTCGGGTGCTGCCGATGTCGGCGGTGCCGCTGGACATCGAGGCGACCGTGCGTGGCCACGACCCGGAGCGCCCCGGCGAGCTGTCGGCCGTCCGCGGCCAGGCCGACGTCGCGGTCACGCCCGGCACCGTGCAGTCGATCCGGCTGCTGCCGGACGGGCCGCCGGCCGTCCCGGAGGCGGTCACCGCCGTCCGGGAGGCGGACTGGGTGGTGCTCGGGCCCGGCTCCTGGTTCACCAGCGTGCTGCCGCACCTGCTGGTGCCGGAGCTGGCCAAGGCGCTCACCGAGACCCGCGCTCGCCGCCTGCTCACCCTGAACCTGGCCCCGCAGCCCGGCGAGACCGAGGGCTTCACCCCGCAGCGCCACCTGGAGGTCATCGCCGACCACGCCCCGGGCCTCGCGGTGGATGCGATCCTGGTGGACGAGCGGGCCGTCACCGGCGGCGCCTTCGGCCAGGCGGACCTGGCCGGTCTGGAGAAGGCCGCCGAGCGGATGGGCGCCGCCCTGGTCCTCGGCAGGGTGGCCCGCACCGACGGCACCCCGCGACACGACCCGGAGCTGTTGGCCGCCGCGTACGACCGGATTTTCCGGACACATGGAAGGATCGGGCCATGGCGATGACTCCAGCGGTGAAGGACGAGATCAGCCGGCTCCCGGTCACCAGGGCCTGCTGCCGCAAGGCGGAGGTGTCGGCGATCCTGCGGTTCGCGGGCGGGCTGCACATCGTGAGCGGCCGGATCGTGATCGAGGCGGAGCTGGACACCGGCGCGGCGGCGCGGCGGCTGCGCAAGGACCTGCTGGAGATCTTCGGACACTCCTCCGACCTCGTGGTGATGGCCCCCGGCGGACTGCGGCGTGGCAGCCGCTTCGTCGTCCGGGTGGTCAAGGACGGCGAACTGCTCGCGCGCCAGACCGGCCTCGTGGACGGCCGGGGCCGGCCGATCCGGGGGCTGCCCCCGGCGGTCGTCTCCGGGGCCACCTGCGACGCCGAGGCGGCCTGGCGCGGGGCCTTCCTGGCGCACGGCTCGCTCACCGAGCCGGGCCGCTCCTCCTCGCTGGAGATCACCTGCCCCGGCTCCGAGGCCGCCCTCGCCCTGGTCGGCGCGGCCCGCCGGCTCGGCATCCCGGCCAAGGCCCGTGAGGTGCGCGGCGTGGACCGGGTGGTGATCCGCGACGGCGACGCGATCGGCGCGCTGCTGACCCGGCTCGGCGCGCACGAGTCGGTGCTCGCCTGGGAGGAGCGCCGGATGCGGCGCGAGGTCCGGGCCACCGCCAACCGCCTGGCCAACTTCGACGACGCCAACCTGCGCCGCTCGGCCCGCGCCGCGGTGGCGGCCGGCGCCCGGGTGGCGCGGGCGCTGGAGATCCTCGGCGAGGAGGTGCCCGAGCACCTGGCCGCGGCCGGCCAGCTGCGGATGCAGCACAAGCAGGCCTCGCTGGAGGAGCTGGGCGCGCTCGCCGACCCGCCGCTGACCAAGGACGCGGTGGCCGGCCGGATCCGCCGCCTGCTGGCGATGGCCGACAAGCGCGCCTCCGAGCTCGGCCTGCCGAGCACCGAGGCCAACCTCACCGACGAGATGGCGATGAACTGACCGCACCAAGTGGCTGTTCCGCGGCCGGTGTCCGGATTCCGGGCACCGGCCGCCGCCGTGTCCGGACGGGATACCCGGACGCGCCCGGTGTGCGCAAATTGGTAGAGACCACTGACCGGGACCAACTGCCCTGACCGCCAAGGACGGTCGGCCTGATTTCGCGCCACGCCAGGTCGTCGCACGTGGCGCGATGTGCCCTCCCAGGCCTGGGAGGGGTAGGGTCATAGGCGGTCGGGGACTTCCCAAATCTCACCCCCGTCGGCTTAGCTCCGGCGTACCTAACGAGGAGATCGGTTCGTGACGATCCGGGTAGGCATCAACGGATTCGGCCGCATCGGCCGCAACTTCTTCCGCGCGGTCAAGGCGCAGGGCGCGGACATCGAGATCGTCGGTGTCAACGACCTCACTGACACGAAGACCCTGGCTCACCTGCTCAAGTACGACACCACCCTGGGCACCTTCCCGGGCGAGGTCTCGCACACCGAGGACAGCATCACCGTCGACGGCAAGACCTTCCAGGTCAGCGCCGAGCGTGACCCCGCCAACCTGCCGTGGGCCGCCCTGGGCGCCGACATCGTCGTCGAGTCCACCGGCATCTTCACCAAGGCCGAGGCCGCGAAGAAGCACCTCGCCGCCGGCGCGAAGAAGGTCATCATCTCGGCGCCCGCGAGCGACGAGGACGTCACCATCGTCCTGGGCGTCAACGAGGACAAGTACGACGCCGCCAACCACTCGATCATCTCCAACGCCTCCTGCACCACCAACTGCGTGGCGCCGATGGCCAAGGTGCTGCACGAGAACTTCGGCATCGTCAAGGGCCTGATGACGACCGTCCACGCGTTCACCAACGACCAGGTGACCCTGGACTTCCCGCACAAGGACCTGCGCCGCGCCCGTGCCGCGTCGCAGAACATCATCCCGACCTCGACCGGTGCCGCCAAGGCGACCGCCCTGGTCCTGCCGGAGCTGAAGGGCAAGCTGGACGGCACCTCGCTGCGCGTCCCGGTCCCGACCGGCTCCATCACCGACCTGGTCGTCACCCTGGAGCGCGAGGTGACCAAGGACGAGGTCAACGCCGCCTTCCAGAAGGCCTCGCAGGAGGGCCCGCTCAAGGGCATCCTGACCTACACCGAGGACCCGATCGTCTCCTCGGACATCGTCAACGACCCGGCCTCCTGCATCTTCGACTCCCAGCTCACCATGGTCCAGGGCAACCAGGTCAAGGTGCTCGGCTGGTACGACAACGAGTGGGGCTACTCGAACCGCCTCGTCAACCTGACCTCCCTCGTCGGCGGCCAGCTCTGACGCAGCGGGAGCTGACGTGATGTAGGGGCGAGGGCCCGGCTGGCGCACTGTGCCGACCGGGCCCTCGCTCTGCGCACCAGGACTTTCCCAGGCGGCCCCTGCGCCGTGCCGCCTCTGCGCATCAACCATCTCCCCAGGAGAGCCAATCCCCGTGAAGACCATCGAAGACCTCGACGTCGCCGGCAAGCGCGTGTTCGTCCGTGCCGACCTGAACGTCCCGCTGGACGGCACCACGATCACCGACGACGGCCGGATCCGTGCCGTCGCCCCGACCATCGCCAAGCTCGTCGCGCGCGGCGCCCGGGTCGTCGTCGCCTCCCACCTCGGCCGCCCGAAGGGTGCGCCGGACCCGACGTTCTCGCTGGCCCCGGCGGCCGTGCGCCTCGGCGAGATCCTCGGCAAGAACGTCGCCTTCGCCACCGACACCGTGGGCGAGAGCGCCGAGTCCACCGTGGCCGCGCTGGGCGACGGCGAGGTCGCGCTGCTGGAGAACCTGCGCTTCAACGCCGGCGAGACCAGCAAGGACGACGCCGAGCGCAAGGCCTTCGCCGAGCAGCTGGCCGCCCTCGCGGACCTGTACGTCGGCGACGGCTTCGGCGCCGTGCACCGCAAGCACGCCTCGGTCTACGACCTGCCCGGCCTGCTGCCGCACGCGGCCGGCGACCTGATCGCCACCGAGGTCGGTGTGCTCAAGAAGCTCACCGAGGAGGTCGCGCGCCCGTACGTGGTCGTGCTCGGCGGCGCCAAGGTCTCCGACAAGCTCGGCGTGATCGACAACCTGCTGAAGAAGGCCGACCGGATCCTGATCGGCGGCGGCATGGCGTACACCTTCCTCAAGGCCAAGGGCCACGAGGTCGGCATCTCGCTGCTGCAGGAGGACCAGATCCCGGTCGTCCTGGACTACCTGAAGCGCGCCGAGGCGACGGGCGTCGAGTTCGTCCTGCCGGTGGACGTCCTGGTGTCGGCGGAGTTCCCCGACCTCAAGACCAAGGCCCCGGCCAACCCCTCGCTCGTCGCCGCGGACGCGATCCCGGCCGACCAGGAGGGCCTGGACATCGGCCCGAAGACCCGCGAGCTGTACGCGGCGAAGCTGGCCGACGCGGGCACCGTGTTCTGGAACGGCCCGATGGGTGTCTTCGAGCACCCGGACTACGCGAACGGCACCAAGGCCGTGGCCCAGGCGCTGCTCGACAGCGACGCGTTCACCGTGGTCGGTGGCGGCGACTCCGCCGCGGCCGTCCGCATCCTGGGCTTCGACGAGAACGCATTCGGACACATCTCGACCGGCGGTGGCGCCAGCCTCGAGTACCTGGAGGGCAAGACCCTCCCCGGTCTCGCCGCCCTGGAAGGCTGAAAGCAATGACTGAGCGTCTCCCGCTGATGGCGGGCAACTGGAAGATGAACCTCAACCACCTTGAGGCCATCCAGCACACCCAGAAGCTGGCCTTCGCGCTGGCCGACAAGGACTACGCGGCCGTCGAGGTCGCCGTCCTGGTGCCGTTCACCGACCTGCGTTCGGTGCAGACCCTGGTCGACGGCGACAAGCTGAAGATCAAGTACGGCTCGCAGGACATCTCGCAGCACGACTCCGGTGCCTACACCGGCGAGGTCTCCGGCCCGATGCTGGCCAAGCTGAAGTGCACCTTCGCGGTGATCGGCCACTCGGAGCGCCGCCAGTACCACGGTGAGGACGAGGCGATCGTCAACACCAAGGTCAAGGCCGCCTACCGGGCCGGGATCACCCCGATCCTGTGCATCGGCGAGCCGCTGGACGTCCGCAAGGCCGGCACCCACGTCGAGCACACCCTCGCCCAGCTGGACGGCGCCCTGGCGGACATCCCGGCCCACCAGGCCGAGTCCATCGTGGTCGCCTACGAGCCGGTCTGGGCGATCGGCACCGGCGAGGTGGCCACCCCGGAGGACGCGCAGGAGGTCTGCGCCGCCATCCGCAGGCGGATCGCCGAGCTGTACGACGCCGAGCTGGCCGACAAGGTCCGCGTGCTGTACGGCGGTTCGGTGAAGTCGTCGAGCGCGGCCGGTCTGATGGCCAAGCCCGACATCGACGGCGGCCTGATCGGCGGTGCCTCGCTGGACGCCGACGAGTTCGTCAAGATCGTGCGCTACCGTGAGCAGGCAGTAGGCTAACGCCGCTGCAGCAACGTAGGCTTTGGGGCCGGACCGCCGTCAGCGGTCCGGCCCCGTCGCCGAAGATACGAGAGAGTTGGTCCCGTCGTGGTTCTCGGGTTCTCGATTGCCCTGATCATCTTCAGTCTGCTGATGATCCTGCTGGTGCTGCTGCACAAGGGGAAGGGCGGCGGCCTGTCGGACATGTTCGGTGGCGGCGCGATGTCCACCGGCGGCGGCTCGGCGGTGGCCGAGCGCAACCTGGACCGCATCACGATCGTGGTCGGTCTCGCCTGGTTCGCCTGCATCATCGTGCTGGGCCTGGTGCTGAAGTACAAGAGCTGACGTAACCCTGACGCCCCGTCGCCCGAGCGCCTATCCTGGGACGGTCGGGGGCGGAGGCGATGGCGGTGGACGCTTAACTCCTGCTTACACTAGGACGACTTTCGCCACCGACGCGCACCGCGGAGGGTCGGCGCACCAGCACGCAGGGAGTCAGACCGTGGCAAGTGGCAACGCCATCCGTGGCAGCAGGGTCGGAGCGGGCCCGATGGGCGAGGCGGAGCGCGGCGAGTCCGCCCCGCGCAACCGGATCACCTTCTGGTGTGCCAACAAGCACGAGACCCGGCCGAGCTTCGCCGCCGAGGCCGTCATCCCGGACACCTGGGACTGCCCGCGGTGCGGATTCCCGGCCGGTCAGGACGAGCACAACCCGCCCGCGCCCTCGCGCAACGAGCCGTACAAGACCCACCTCGCCTACGTCCGCGAGCGGCGCACCGACGCCGACGGCGAGGCGATCCTCGCCGAGGCGCTGGCCAAGCTGCGCGGCGAGATCTGACCCGGACGACAGACAGCGAAGGGGGGGGGCCGCGCGGCGGGGGGGGGGGGGGGGGGGGCGGGGGGCGGGGGCGCGGCGGGGGGGGGGGGGCGCGGGGGGGGGGGGGGGCCGCGGGCCCCCCCCCGGGCCACCCCCCCCCGGGG
>NZ_JBHWIR010000150.1:0-6853 GCF_042731835.1 Kitasatospora sp. NPDC059817
AGGTCGTCGAAGACCGCCGGGTCGTTGCCGTGCCGGTCCTCCATCTCGCGCAGGTCCTTGGCCTGCCGGTGGATGATCGCCTGCACCCGGCGGGCCGACTCGGCGGCCACCACGGCCACCAGCACCGTGCCCGTCGCCCCGCACCAGAGCACCTCCGCACGGACCCCGGCGGACACCACCGCCGCGGCGGCCGCCACGGCCGCCGCCATCACGGCGGTGGGCAGCAGCCACCCGAGCAGGGGCGCGGACGGCCGTCTGGCGGGTGATGATCCAGCTCGAAGCATTCTCGGCATCCTCAAACGATCGGAACAGTACGGGGACGGGCGACGGCCGGCGCCGGAGGCATGGTGATGCAGCATAGCCAAGTTCAGGACAATCCTGACGGAAACTCAAGAATCCAGCTGTACAGCCGACTTGTCCCGCCGTGCCGGACATGCCGGACATCTCGCACACCAGTCTCAGCCCCGGCCGGCCGCCGTCCCGCCACCAGGCTTCTCGCCCCGCCCCGCCCGCACCGCCAACCCGCCCCGGATTCGCTCATGCGAAGGGTTTCTTCGCCAATTCCCCGTTCCGAAAGACAAGTTCGTGCTACGGGACGCCCCCTGCGCCACCCCCGACCGGACCGACACCCCTCCCGGGGGCCGAGCGTGGGGGTCGTGATCCGGTGGGGCGGGCGGCCGTCAGGACTCGACGAGGGTTGCGCGGTAGGCGGTGATCACCAGGTGCACGCGGTCCCGGGCGGCGAGCTTGGCCAGCAGGTGGCCGACGTGCGTCTTGACCGTGCCGGTGCTGACGGACAGCTGCTCGGCGATCTCGGCGTTGGTCAACCCGCGGCCGATCAGTGTCAGCACCTCCAACTCCCGCCCGGTGACGGCGCGCAGGACCCGCTCCCGCTCGTCGCCGCCGGGCGTGGCGGTCGCCGGCTCGGCGGCCGGCCGGGCGGCGAACTCGCGGATCAGCCGGCGGGTGACGCTCGGGGCCAGCAGCGCCTCCCCGGCGGCGACCACCCGGATCGCGGCCAGCAGTTCCTCGGGCGGGGTCGACTTCAGCAGGAAGCCGGACGCCCCCGCGCGCAGCGCGCCGTAGATGTACTCGTCGAGGTCGAAGGTGGTGAGGATCAGGATCCGCACGGCGCTCTCGGCGGTGATCTGCCGGGTGGCCGCCAGGCCGTCCGTGCCCGGCATCCGGATGTCCATCAGCACCACGTCCGGCTGCCCGGCGCGGGCCAGCCGGACGGCCTGCGCCCCGTCGGCGGCCTCGCCCACCACCTCGAAGCCGTCGGCGGCGGCCACGATTCCGGCCAGGCCCGCCCGTACCAGGGTCTGGTCGTCGGCCACCACGACCCGGATCGGTGGGCCGGCGGGTGCCCCGTTCGCGGCGTCTCCCGTCACGACGTTTCCTGCCCGCCCGCGTCGGCCAGCGGCAGCACGGCGCGCACCCGGAACCCGCCGCCCGGCAGCGGCCCGGCCTCCAGCCGGCCCTCGTACAGCCCGACCCGCTCGGCCATTCCCGCCAATCCGTGCCCGCCGACCCCGACCGGCCCGCCGCGACCGGCGTCGCTCACCTCCAGCACCAGCGCCTCCTCCTCGAACTCCACGGCGACCCGCGCCTCGGCCGCGTGCGCGTGCTTCACCACGTTGGTCAGCGCCTCCTGGACGATCCGGAACGCGGACAGCTCGACCCCGTCGGACAGCTCCCGGACCACGCCGCCCACCCGCAGCTCCACCCGCACCCCGGCCTCGGCGCTGCTCGCCACCAGCCGGTCCAGATCGGCCAGCCGGGGCGCGGGCGCGAGCCCGGCCCCGTCGGCGCCGCGCAGGACGGTCAGCAGGCCGCGCATCTCGACCATCGCGTCCCGGCTCACCGCCTGGATCGCGGCCAGCGCCTGCTCGGCCTGCGCCGGATTCCGCCCGATCACGAAACGGCCGTACCCGGCCTGGACGTTGACCACGCTCATGCTGTGCGCGATCACGTCGTGCAGCTCCCGGGCCAGCCGGATCCGCTCCTCGGCCAGCTCCGCCGTGGCCAGGTCGACCTGGTGCCGGCGCAACTCGGCGCCGTACGCCCGGTAGCGGGCCACCGCGCAGCCGAGCGCCCACGCGGTGACGACCTCCAGCGCGGACAGCACGAGGTTGTTCCACAGCTCCCGCGACCCGAACCGGCTCAGCCCGGCCCCGACCAGGCCGAACGCCAGGACGGTGAGGCCCAGCCGCATCGGCCCGGCAGCCGCGACCAGGTAGACGACCATCGCCGCCGCGACCACCACCAGGAACCCGGCCAGGTTGGCGATCGTCAGCTGCCCGGCCACCGCGACCACCACCGCCCAGGCGGCGAACACCACCCCGGCCGCGGCCACCGGCGCGAGCCGGCGCAGCCCGGCGGCCGCGCCCACCGCCACCACGCACACCAGCACCGTCACCAGCTCCGCCGACGTCGGCTTCGGGTAGCCGCGGTGGTGCGGGTCGAACACCCGGTAGGCGTCCAGCACCCGGAACCAGGTGAGCACGGTCAGGGCCAGCGAGACCGCCAGGTCGACCGCGACCCAGTGGCCCGGGCGCAGCCTCCTGGTCACCGGCGGATGCGGAGCACGGGGCATTTCCCCAGGCTAGCGGCGGCCCCCGCGCCCGGCATCGCCCTGTGGGCCTACGACCACGGGCAGAGGCCGGCCCCGCCGAACGCCGTGATCTCCCCCCACGGCGGGACGCCCCGCACCGGGCCCGGGCGGGAGCGTGGAGCCCGCGTCGGCCCCCTCGGCCGACCAGGAAACCCGGAAAGGCACCACGATGATCGAGGTACGCGACCTCACCAAGCGCTACGGCGGCGCCGCCGCCGTGGACGGGCTGACCTTCACGGTCCGGCCGGGACGGGTCACCGGCTTCCTCGGGCCGAACGGCTCGGGCAAGTCCACCACGCTGCGGATGATCCTCGGCCTGGACGCCCCGACCAGCGGGCGGGCGACCGTCAATGGCCGGCCGTACGCGGCCCTGCGCCACCCGCTGCGGGAAGTCGGGGCGCTGCTCGACGCCGGCGCCGTCCACCCCGCCCGCTCCGCCTACCACCACCTGCTCGGCATCGCCGTCACCAACGGCATCGGGCCGTCCCGGGTCCGCGAGGTGCTGGCCCGCACCGGCCTGGAACAGGCGGCCCGCCGCAAGGCCGGGCGGTTCTCCCTCGGCATGAAGCAGCGCCTCGGCATCGCCGCCGCCCTGCTCGGTGACCCGCCCGTCCTGTTGCTCGACGAACCGGTCAACGGGCTCGACCCGGAGGGCGTGCACTGGATCCGCACCCTGCTGCGCGACCTGGCCGCCGAGGGCCGGACCGTCCTGCTCTCCTCGCACCTGATGAGCGAGACGGCCGTCACCGCCGACCACCTGGTGATCATCGGGCGCGGTCGGCTCGTTGCGGACCGCCCCACTGCCGACTTCCTCGCCGAGAACGCGCGCACGGACGTCCTGGTCCGCTGCGCCCGGCCGGCCGAACTGGCCCGGCTGCTGCGCGCCGCCGGGGCCGCCCCGGTCACCGAGGAGCCCGGCGGGGCACTGGCCGTCGGCGGCCTGGAACCGGCGGCGATCGGCGAGCTGGCCGCCGCGCACGGCCTCGGCGTCCACGAACTCACCGTCCGGCAGGCTTCGTTGGAGCAGGCGTTCCTGGACGCCACCGGCGAGACCGTCGACTACCGCGCCACCACCGGTCCGTCCGGAAGGCGGACCGCATGACGGCCACCACCACTACGTCCGGAAAGAGGACCACATGACCGCCCCCACCACCCGCGGCGCACTGGCCGGCGAGTGGGTCAAGCTGCGCAGCGTCCGCGCGACCCCGCTCACCGCCGTCGTCGCGCTCGCCGCCGCCCTGTTCATCGGCCTGATCGACTACGGCAGCGCCGCCGACAACTGGGACGTCTGGACGGCCGTCCAGCGCGAGCGCTTCGACCCCGTCCGCTACGGCTTCTCCGGCGGCTTCTACGTCGCCGTCCTGGCGATCGGCACGCTGGGGACCCTGGCCGCCTCCAGCGAGTACACCACCGGCCAGATCCGCAGCACCCTGGCCGCCGTGCCCCGGCGGGGCCAGGTGTTCGCGGCCAAGGCGCTGGTGGTCGGCGGGGTGTCGGCGCTGCTCGGGCAGCTGCTGGCGTTCCTGACCTTCCTGCTCGGCCAACGGGCCCTGGCCGGGAAGCACCTGGCCGTGTCGCTCGGCGACCCGGGCGTGGCGCGCGCGGTCGTCGGCTGCGGCGTGTTCCTCTCCGTCTTCGCCCTGCTCGGCCTGGCGCTCGGCTTCCTGGTGCGCCACACCGCGGGCGCCGTCGCCGTGCTGTTCGGCCTGTTCTTCCTCTCGCCGATGCTGCTGGCGCCGCTCGGTGACGGTGCCACCCGGTTCGGCCTGCAGAGCGTCTTCGAGGGCCTGGGCAGTACCGTCGCCTCCGCGGGCGGCACCGACCGGCTCGGCGCGGCCGGCTGTCTGGCCACTCTCGCCGGCTACCTCGCCGTCGCCCTCACCCTGGCCGCCCTCAGCCTGACCCGCCGGGATGCCTGACCCTCCCGCCGGGACGCCTGACCCGCCGGGAGGCCTGAGCACTACGGGACACCTGAGTACTGTCGGTGGCGGCTGCGATGATCCGCCCATGGACCTCGCCCACGCCCTCGACGGACTCGACGCCCACCCCTGGGCATCCGTGTCGCACGCCTACGGACCCGCCGAAGACCTGCCCGGCCTGCTGCGCGCGCTCACCGCCGGCGGCGAGCAGGCCGACGAGGCGCTCGCCGAGCTCTACTCGTGCATCCTCCACCAAGGCTCGGTGTACACCGCCAGCGCGGACGCCGTCCCCTATCTGGCCCGGATCGCGGCGGCCGGTTGCGGGACGGTCGAAGTCCTGGGCCTGCTCGGCGGGTTGGCCGAGAGCGAGAGCGAAGGAGAGTGGGACGGGGAGCGGGGTGGCGGCGGGGAGGGCCCGCCCGCCCCCGTCCGGGCCGCTGTCGTCGGCCAACTCCCGCTGCTGCTGCCGCTGCTGGCGGACGGCAGCGCCGGCGTCCGGCAGGCCGCCGCCTGGGCCGTCGGCCAGACCAGGGCCGTCGAGCCCGCCCTGTCCGCGCTGCGCCGCCGCTGGGCGAGCGAGGCCGACCCTGTCGTCCGCGGTGAACTGCTCACCGCCCTCGGCCGGTTGGACCGGTCCGGGGCCGCGGCCGAGGCCGGGCCGCTGCTGGGCGAGGGCACGCCGGCGCCGCTGCGCCTGGCCGCGGTCCTCGCCGGGCTGGACGCGGGCGAGCCGTGGACGGGCGCCCACCACGCCGCCGTCCTCGCCCTGCTGCCCGCCGACCCGGTCGCCGCCGACCGGTACGACCTGGACCGCCGGGAGCCGTTGCGCGCGATCACCGAGGAGCTGCTGCTGCGCGAGACGCCCGCCGACCGCGACGCCGCCTACGCCCTGCTCGACCGGGCCCTGCGCGACGAGCGCCCCGAGGTGCGGGCCGAGGCCGTCTGGGCGGCCGACCACGCCTGCCAGCTGTCGCGCAGCGCGCCCCGGCGGCTGCTTCCGGCGCTCGCCCAGCTCGTCGCCGACCCCGACGTGGCGCACCTGCTCGGCAACCTCGGCCCGGCCGCCGCCGAGGCCGCCCCGGGGCTGGCCGCCCGGGCCGCGCAGGCCGAGGACGGGCCCGCCGACGAGGCCCTGGCCGCGCTCGTCCTGGTCGCACCCCGGACGGCGGCCCCGCTGCTCGCCCGTGCCCTGGGCCGGAGCCCGCGCGCGCTGGAGGCCGCGGCCGGCCAGCGGGCCCCCGCCGACGCGCCGTTCCCCTTCGACCCCGAGCTGCTCGCCGCCGTCCGCGCCCGGCTGACGGCCGGGCAGCTCGGCGGCAACGAGCACCACCAGCTGTTCCGCCTGGTGCGCCAGTGGGGCCGCGCGGCCGCCCCGGCCCTGCCCGAGCTGTGCGCGGTGCTGCCGCACCGCCCGGAGGCGGCGGCCGCCGTCGCGGCCGTCGCGGTGGACGGCCCGGCGGCGGAGCGTGACCGCGCCGCCGCCGCGCTGCGGGAGGTGCCCGGTTCCGTCGCGGCGGCCCGGGCGCTGTACGACCTCACCGGTGATCCCGAGGCGCTGCTCGGGGTACTCGCCGACCGGCTCGCGGCCGGCCCGTACGCGGTCGCCGAGGCCGCCCGGGCCGCCGCCGGCCTGGGCCCCGAGGCCCTCCCGCTGGCCCCCGCCCTGCGCGCCGCGCTCAGCGCCGGAGGCGCGCCCGACACCTCCCCGATGCCCGACACCTCTCCAGTGCCCGACACCTCGCCGGTGCTGGAGGCCGACCTGGCGGTGGCCGACGCGCTGTGGCGGATCACCGGGGCCGCGGCCGAGGTCGTCCCGATCCTGGACGGCGTCCTGCGGCGCGCCGATGACGGGGCGTGGTTCGACCGGACGGCCGTCCGCGCGGCCCGCGTCGCCGCCCTCCTGGGGCCGGCCGCCCGCCCGCTCACCGCCAGGCTCGACGGGCTGCTCGCCGACCGGGTGAAGGCCCCGGCCGCCGTGCTGGCCCTCCTCGCGGTGGCCGACGGCGCCGCTCTCGACCGCGGCCGCCTGGTCGAGGCCGCCCTGCGCGCGGCCGAGACCGGGTCGGACCTCCGGGGCGCGGGCGAGGCCCTGGCGGCCCTGGGCACCACCGCCCTGGACGACGGTCAGCGCCGCCGCCTCGCCGATCTCGCCGGGCGCGACCGCCGGATCGTCGGGGGCTGTTTCGCGGGCGCCGGCATCCGCGACGACGAGGCCCTGCGCGCCCTGCTGGCCGCCGTGGCCGGAGGCTGAACGGCGAACGCGGTTGGCCGCCGCCCCCCCCCGGGGGTGGCGGCCCCCCCCCCGGGGGCGGTGGGGTGG
>NZ_JBHWIR010000150.1:6863-10821 GCF_042731835.1 Kitasatospora sp. NPDC059817
CGGGGTGTGGGGCGCTCTTGGGGCTGGTTTCCCCTCACCTCGTGGGCCCGCGCCCCCGCCTGGGGTCCCCCCCCCCCCCCCGCGCCGGTGTCGTGCGTCAGGGCAGCGGGATCCGCACGACCTGCGGGTCGTGGTCGCTCAGCTGGGTGCTGAACTCGCTGTTGATGTGCACGATGTCGTAGCTGTACGGCTTCGCCGCCAGTGCGCCGGAGATGAGGATGTGGTCCAGCACCTGGGAGTTGCCCTCGTACACGTAGGTGTAGCGCTCGGGCAGCGGCAGGGTGCGCGGCAGGTCGGTCAGCGAGCCGCCGGCGGTGAGGATGTCGGCGGTCTGCGAGAACTCGAAGTCGTTGAGGTCGCCGAGCACGATGACCGCCGCGTTCGGGTCCACCGCCAGGATCTGGTCGGTGAAGCTCTTCACCGCCGTCGCCTGGTTGTGGCGCTGGGTCTCGGACGGGTGCGCGGGCGGCTGGTAGCGGCCGAACAGGGGCTGGTCCCCGCCCTTGGAGTTGAAGTGGTTGGCGATCACGAAGACCGGCTTGCCGTTCCAGCGGAACTCGCCGGCGAGCGGCTTGCGGCTGGAGTTGAACGCCGTGTTGGTCGGGTCGATCCGGCCGGGGGAGTAGGCGAGTTGGGGCGTGCCGCCGTTGTTGACCACCGAGTCGGCGGTGGTGGAGCCGGCGCCGGGGCGGTCGGTGAAGCTCAGGCCGCGGTCGGTGCGGAACAGGAACACCTGGCGGATGTTGCCGCCGGGCTGGCCGCCGTCCTGGCCGTCCACCGGGTCGATCTGGCGGTAGGAGTAGGCCGGGCCGCCGGCCGCCGAGATGGCGGCGGTGAGCTTGGCGAGGGTCTGGTCGGGGGCGGTGGTGCCGTCGTCGGTGGGGCCGCTGTTGTCCTGGATCTCCTCCAGGGCGACGAGGTCGGGCGCGCGCAGGTTGGTGACGATGCCCGCCGCGAGGCCGTCGAACTTGCTCTGCGGGTCGGCGGGGGAGAGGTTCTCCACGTTGAAGGTGGCGGCGGCGAGCTGGCCGGCCGTCGGGGCGGCGGTGACCTCGGGGGCGAGGTTGCCGGAGGTGACTGCCGGGGTCGCGGTGACCTGGAGCTTGAAGTTGCCGAAGGAGTAGTCGAGCACGCCGACGGTCGCGCCGGTCAGGGTGTCGCCGACGTTGGCGGCCGGGGTGGGCGCGAGCGCGTTCGCCAGGGTCACCCGCTCCGGGTTGCCGTCGTTCGCCTGGAGCAGGATGCCGCCCCGGTTGGTGCGGGTGGTGCTGCCCTGGGGCACGACGGGGAGGTCGCCGTACTTGTTGCTGGGGCCGACCACGGCCGCGTTGTCGATCTCGACCCGCATGCCCTCCAGCGAGGCCCAGAAGTCGATGCCGTCGGTGGCGGGTTGGTAGTTCCCGGCGGTCTCGACGTCCCCGCCGGTGACGCTGGAGATCACCGCCGCCGGGGGCACCCGCCCGCCGGGGCCGACCAGGGTGGGCGCGGGCAGCGGCGCGTTGTGGGCGATCACCGTGACGCTGGGCGCGGTGAGTTCGGTGATCGACAGGTTGGTGGTGCCGCCGCTGCCGCCGGGGCGGTACTGGCTGACGGTGGCGCTCACCGTGACGGAGTCGCCGACGGCGACGGTGGGGGCGCCGGCGGTGTAGACGTAGACGCCCTCGCTGGTGCCGGGGTCGTTGTCGGGCTGCGGGTCCTGGTACCAGAAGCCGTTGGGCCCGACGGCGGTGACCACGCCGGGCACCGCGCTCACGGCGCTGCCGGCGAGCGGGGAGGTGCGGGCCGCGCCCTGGATGTCGTGTATTCGGGCGCCGGTGGTGGTGCCGCCGCCGGTGGAGGCGGAGTTGCGCGGCGTTGGGGCGCCGATGGTGAAGTCCGCCGCGTTGTTGTCGGTGTCGGTGGCGCCGCCGCCGACGCGCAGGGCGGCGGTGGCGTTGGACAGGTTGCCGGTCGGCGAGCCCTCGGCGGAGCTGGCGCTCGACCCGTAGCCGACCAGGTCCTTCACCCCGGGCTGCGTCGCGCAGCCCGAACCGCAGGTCAGCGCCGTGCCGTTGGTGACCAGCGCGACCTTGCCGGAGGTCGCGGCCAGGTTGAGGGTCCCGGTGGCGTCCGGCGTCGGCAGTGCCGCGCCCGTCCCGGCCCCGGCGGCCTCCTGCACCAGGAGGAAACGCCCCGGCGCGATCGTGCCGGACAGCGTGGTCCGCCCCCAGGACGTGCCGCCCGCCGAGGCGTACTGCACCGTCCAGCCGGTGACGGACACCGGCGCGGTGCCGCGGTTGTACAGCTCGATGAAGTCGTTGGCGTACGGGGCACCGGAGTTGCCGCCCCCGCCGTACACCTGGCTGATCACCACGTCGGGTGACGCCGCCTGGGCGACGCCGCCGGGCAGCGCCAGCAGCGCCCCCACCACGGCTGCGGCGGACGCCCCCGCCATCGCTCTGCGCCGGACTCGCTGGGTACTCCGCATGAGCTTCCTCCTGACGGCCGCTCGGGCTGGTGGCCCGGCGGTCTGAGCACGGACAAGAAAGTTCGGGCGCTGCGGTTCTAGCAACGCCACCCGATCCCTACCGTGCGCGGCGGGCGACGGCCAGATGTACGGCGGAAGAATGGTTCGTGAGGCGACAAGTGGGAAGCGGGGTTCCGGGCAAGCCCAGCGGGACGCGCTGTCAGTGCCGCCCCCTAGGTTGGGGGTTGTCGGTGAGCGGGGCCGCGAACAGGCCCCGCCTCGCCTCCCGTCTCTGTTGCCCGAAAACCCGAAAGGGGACTTCGTCGTGTCCGTCGCCGTGGAAGAGCAGGTCACCTACCTCGAACTGTCCGAGGAGGAAGGGAGCGCGCACAAGTTCTACGAGGTGCGGCTCGCCGGCAGTACGGTGACGGTCCGGTACGGGCGGATCGGCGAGGAGGGGCAGGCCAAGTCGACCAGCTTCCCGAGCGCCGAGAAGGCCGCCGCGTCGGCGGCCAAGAAGATCGGCGAGAAGGTCCGCAAGGGCTACGCGCCGGCCGTCCAGGGCGTGCGCCAGCGCCGGGCGGTGACCAGGCGGCAGCTCGTCAGCACCCGTTCGACGGCGAACCAGGCGCCGCTGCTGTGGCGGTTCCGCTCCGGCTCGCCGGCTTTCGGCGTCTTCGTCGGCGAGGAGCACGCCTGGGTCGGCAACGAGCGCGGCGACGTCTACACCCTCACCCACGACGGCGAGGTCACCGCCCGGTTCGGCCTGCCGGACGGCGTCAAGTGCATCGTCGCCGACGACTGGTGGATCTACGCGGGCTGCGACGACGGCAAGGTGTACGACCTGGGCGGGAAGGTCCCCCGGGTGGCGTACGAGATAGCCGAGGACGTGGACATCTTCTGGCTCGACATCCACGACGGCGTCCTCGGCGTCGCCGACGAACGCGGCGGGCTGACCACCGTCGACCACGAGGACGAGTTCCAGTGGCGCCGCAAGGCCGAGGGCTGCTCCGGCTGGATGGTGCGCTGCGACGCGGACGGCGTCTACCACGGCCACTCGCGCGGCGTCGCCCGCTACGCGGCGCGCGGCGGCGACCAGCTGTGGCACACCGCGACGAAGGGCGAGGTGCTGTTCGGCTGGCAGGAGGCCGACGAGGTGTTCGCCGGCACCGGGCGCGGCTGGGTGCACCGGCTGCGCAAGTCCGACGGCTCCGAGGTCGCCGCCTACCGCTGCGACGCCGCCGTGTTCTCCTGCGCGGCCTCCCCGGACGGCGAGTACGTCTTCGCCGGGGACAACCACTCCTCGGTGTACTGCTTCGCCGCCGACGGCACCCGGTTGTGGAAGCTCGCCACCGGCTGCGGCTCCGCGTACAGCATGCAGTACCGGGACGGCCGGCTCTACCTGGTGACCACGGACGGGGGGGGGGGGGGGGGGGGTGAGGGTGGAGGGGAAAGAGGGAGGGGGGCGGGGGGGGGGGGAGGCGGCCAGACCCGGCGGCGCGGAGAAGGAGT
>NZ_JBHWIR010000150.1:10831-11401 GCF_042731835.1 Kitasatospora sp. NPDC059817
ATCACACCCACCCCCCCCAACCCCCGAAACCATGGGGTATGGTGGCTTGGTTTTTGTTAATACGACCCCGCCCCCGGCCGGCACGCCCGCCTTTCGGGCCCCGCCCGCCCAGGCCGTCCGGGCGGCCGAGGGCGGGACCCTGCCGGCCACCGCCGAGGTGCGTAACGCCGGATGGGAGGCGGTGCGGCCGGGCACGGCCCTGGAGACGGTGGTCACCGGCACCGGCGGCCTGCCCGGCGGCGGGATCGAGGTCGAGTGCGTGCAGGACGGCGCCCGGCTGCGGGTGCGGGTGGTGTCGGCGGGCTTCGACCCGGGCCGGCGGGTGCAGTTCCCGAAGGACGTCCGGGTCGCGGGGGCGCGGTACCTGGTCGCCGAGGTGCGGGAGTCCGCCTCGGGCGGCTTCTACCGGGCGCGCGGCGAGATCAAGCGCCTGCTCTGAACGCCCCCGGTGGGGCGGGGGGCCCCCCCCCGCCCCCCCCCCCGGGCCGGTAAACGCCCCCGGTAATGCCACACCTGATACCTCGGCGACGCCCAGCCCCACCACCCCCATCGCCGTGGTGGCCCCGCGCG
>NZ_JBHWIR010000150.1:11411-14493 GCF_042731835.1 Kitasatospora sp. NPDC059817
GGGGGGGGGTCGGGGGGGGGGGGGTGCATCGGGGGGGCGGCGTGCTTTACCCCGCCCGGGATCCCCCCCCCGGGGGGGGGCCGCCCCCCCCCCCGCCCCCCCCCCCCCGGGCCGGGATCAGGCCGGAGTTCAGGCCAGAGCTGAGACCTGAGCTCAGGCCAGCCGCAGCACCAGCTTGCCGGTGTTCTCCCCGCGGAAGAGCATCCCGAGGACGGTCGGGAAGTCGTCCACCGTCCCCTCCACCACGTGCTCCTTGACCTTGATCCGGCCGTCCGCGATCCAGCCCGCGAGCTCCCGGGCCGCCTCCGGGTAGCGGGGCGCGTAGTCGAACACCACGAAGCCCTCCATCCGGGCCCGCCGCACCAGCAGTGACAGGTAGTTGGACGGGCCCTGCACGGCGGTCTCGTTGTTGTACTGGCTGATCGCCCCGCAGAGCACCACCCGGGCGTGCATCGCGAGCCGGGTGAGCGCGGCGTCCAGGACGTCCCCGCCGACGTTGTCGAAGTACACGTCGATGCCGTCGGGCGCGTGGTCGCGCAGCGCCTTGCGGAGGTCCTCGGAGTGGTAGTCGATCGCCGCGTCGAAGCCCAGTTCCCCGGTGAGCAGCGCGCACTTCTCGGGGCCGCCCGCGATGCCGACCACCCGGCAGCCCTTGATCCTGGCGATCTGCCCGACCAGGCTGCCGACGGCCCCGGCGGCGCCGGAGACCACCACGGTCTCGCCCTCCTTGAGCGCCCCGACGTCCAGCAGCCCGAAGTAGGCGGTCATCCCGGGCAGGCCGAGCGCGCCGAGGTACGTCGACAGCGGCGCGAGCGCGGGGTCGACCTTCAGTGCGCCCTTGCCGTCCGAGACCACGTACTCCTGGACGCCGAAGCTGCCGACCACGTGGTCGCCGACGCGGAACTTCGGGTGGTCGGACTCGACGACCTCGACCACGGACCCGGCCCGCATCACCTCGCCCAGCCCGACCGGCGGCAGGTAGGACGGCCGGTCGTCCAGCCACCCGCGCATCGCCGGGTCCAGCGACACGTACCGCGTCCGCCCCACGAACTGCCCGGGCCCGGCCGCCCCCACCGGCTCCGACCCGTGTGCCCAGTCCTCCGCCCGCACCTCCCCGACCGGCCGACGGGCGAGGCGGATCTGACGGTTGGTCGCGGTCATGACGTCTCCTGGGGGCGCGCGCGGGCCTGCACTGGAGGCCCGAGTCTAAGCAAGCGCTTAGTCATCTGACCAGTGCCCGCCCGGCGCGTCGACGTCAGCGGCCTGGCCGGTAGTAGGCGTCGAGGGGTGCGCGCGCCTCGTCGAACAGGGCCGGGCCGTCCTGGGCCACCGTCGGCCAGGCGCCCGACTGCGGGTTGAGCTCGACGAGTTGCTCGGTGGAGAGCGCGAAGACCACCCGGCCGAGGCCGGAGCGGACGATGCCGCCGGCGCACATGCCGCAGGGCTGGCAGCTGGTGTAGAGGGTGGTGCGGGCGGCCAGGTCCGGGTCGAGTTCGCGGGCCGCCCAACGGGCGAGCTTCAGCTCCGGGTGGGCCGTGATGTCGTCGTCGCGCCGCACCGTGTTGTGCGCCTCGGCGAGGATCGCGCCGTCCGGGCCGGCCAGCAGGGAGCCGTACGGTGCGTCGCCCAGGGCGACCGCCCGGGCCGCGAGGGCGACGGCGCGCCGCAGGAGGGTTTCGTCGGCCGGGGTGATCACGATCGGTCCTTCCAGTGGGTGGCCACGGTGGTGAGCGCCTGCCAGGCCGTGCGGGGCCGACGGGTCTCCTCCGGATCGCCGTGGTAGGGGTCGAGGACGACGGTGTCCGCGCCGAGCAGCCGCAGCTGGTCGAGGTCGTCGAGGACCTGCTCGACGGTGCCTACCCCGGCGGGCCGCTCGGGATCGTCGACCGGCGCCTCGGTGATCCGCAGGGCGATGCGGGGGGAGAACCCCGGCAGCGAGTGCTCCGCCAGGATGGAGCGCATCAGGGGCAGGGGGAGCCGCAGCGGGTGCCAGGCATCGCCGAACCTGACCGCGCGCCGGATCGCCGCCTCGCTGTGGCCGCCGACCCAGACGGGCGTCGGGGCGGCGTGGCCCCCCGTCCCCATCTCCGCCCCCGGAGTCTCCGGACGCCAGGCGTCCCGCAGCACGCCCAGGTACTCGTCGGTCAGCCGGCCGCGCGCGGCGAACGGCACGCCGAGCGCGTCGAACTCCTGCCGCGCCCAGCCGACGCCCACCCCGAGGACGAACCGGCCGCCGCTGAGCCGGCTGAGGTTGGCGGCCAGCCGGGCCGTCAGCAGCGGGTGCCGATAGGGCAGGATCAGCACGCTCGTGCCCAGCCGCAGGTCCGTGGTGAGACCGGCCAGCCAGGACAGCGTGGTGAACGGCTCGTAGAACGGCTCCGGGTACCGCACGGCCACGTCCGGGGTGATGGTCACATGGTCCGACAGCATGAGGAGGTCGAAGCCGAGCCCCTCCGAGGTCCGCGCCCATTCGCGCAGCACGCCGGGGTCCGTCCCGGGCCCGAAGTTCGGTACGTTGACGCCAAGTTGCATGGACCGAGGCTATCCCGGTGATCATGGCCGACGGAACCGAACCATCCCGGTGATCATCGCTCTCCGCCGTGGTTCTGCCGGTAGAATCGCAAAATGGCCGTGAATCTCGACGACGTCGACTGGCAGATCATCGGACAGCTGCAACGGGAGGCCCGGATCTCCCTCAGCGAGCTGGGGCGGCGGGTGAACCTCAGCTCGTCCGCCACCACGGAACGGGTGCGGAACCTGGAGACGCTGGGCGTCATCACCGGCTACCACGCCGTGGTCGACCTGGCCAAGGTCGGCTACCCCGTGCTCGCCGTCGTCCGGCTGAAGTACCCGGGCAACCGGCACGAGCCGCTGCGCCGGCTGCTCGCCGAGCGGCGGGAGCTCCTGGAGTGCCTGCGCACCACCGGCGACGACTGCTACACCCTCAAGGTCGCCGCGACCTCCATGGAGCATCTGGAGAGGGGGGGGGGGTGGCGTGGGGGGGGGTGGCGCGCCCCAACCACCCGAGGGGGGAGACCAACGCTAGCCCCCCCCCGCCCCCCCACCCGCCCGGCCCCCCCCC
>NZ_JBHWIR010000150.1:14503-16008 GCF_042731835.1 Kitasatospora sp. NPDC059817
CGCGCCGCCGGGGGCTGCTGTTTCCCACGGGGGGGGGGGCCGGGGGGGGGGGGGGGGTGGGGGCGGGGGGGGGGGGGGCGGGGGCGGTGAGCGCGGCCGCGCCGGCGGCGCTCGTCTACAGCCAGACGCTGCCCACCCGCGGCCCCGACCGGCCCTGAGCCGCCGCGCCCCTCGGCGCGGCCGGACGCCGGGTCAGCCGTGCCCGGCCGAGGGCTGCCAGCCGAGGGCGGGGCCGAGGCGGGTGGCGAGGTCGGTGAGGATCTGCACGTAGTCCTGGTGGTCGAAGGTGAAGGGCAGGGCGAAGGCGACCTCGTCGACCTCCTGGTAGCCGGCGTGGGCGTGCAGCCGCTCGGCGATCTCCTCGGACGGGCCGATCAGGTCGGGCGCGAACACCATCCGGGCCGGGCCCTGCGGGGCGAGGGTGCGCGGGGTGCGGGCGAGGGCGTACGCCTGGTACTTGGCGCGCTGTTCGGGGCTGGCACCGTCGGTGGGGATGACGACGAGGCCCTGGGAGACGCGGGCGCGCTCGCCGTCGGGGTGCTGGGCGCGGAAGGCGCGGATCTGGGTGCGCTGGATCTCGGCGAAGTCCTCGGACTCCCCGGGCTCCCCGGCCTTGACGATGCTGCTGGTGAGCAGGTTGAGCCCGTGCTCGCCGGCCCAGCGGGCGGAGCGCAGGCTGCCGGCGCCGTACCAGAGCCGGGAGGCGAGGCCGGGGGAATGCGGCTGGACCCGGCGGGAGTACACCTCGATGCCCTCGGTGCCGGCGAAGTCGGAGGCGGGTTCGCCGCGGACGAGGCCGAGGAGGCGCTCGGCGCGGCCGGTCCCGAAGTCCTCGTGCTCGCCGGTGTCGGGGTGGAGCGCGCCGCGGACCCGGTCGTAGTGGGTGGGCGGGCCGACGCTGAAGCCGGGGTTGAGGCGGCCGCCGGACAGGATGTCGACGGTGGCGAGGTCCTCGGCGAGGCGCAGCGGGTTCTCCCAGCCGAGCGGGGTGACGGCGGTGCCGAGGTGGATGCGGCTGGTGCGCTGGGAGGCGGCGGCGAGGACGGCGACGGGGGAGGAGATCCCGTACTGGAGGTGGCGGTGGCGCAGCCAGGCGCTGTCGAAGCCGAGCTGCTCGCCGAGGGTGATGAGGTCGAGGGTGGACTCGTGGCCCCGGCGCGGGTCGGCCTCGTCGAACAGCCCGATGGTCAGGAAGCCGAGTTTCCGCAGCGGTCGTGGGGTCGGCGGCATGGTGGGTGGCTCCGGGTGGTGTGAGGCGGCCCCGGGAGGGCCGGGCGGGTGGTGCCCGTCGAACGTACGCAGGCGGCTCGCGTCCCCACAAGATCGGCGCGGGATCGGACATCGGCGCGCAACACGGCGCAATCCCCCCTCAATACCGACCCGGTACGGGGCGGGGGGGGGGGGCCCCACCCCCGCGGGGGGGCCCCGACCCAAGGGGTGTGGGAGGACCGCAGCGCCACCGCCGAAGGGTGGGGGTGTTGTTGTGGGTGGAGGGGGATCAGAAG
>NZ_JBHWIR010000150.1:16018-19212 GCF_042731835.1 Kitasatospora sp. NPDC059817
GCGGGCGGGGGTGGCCCACTGGGGCCCACACCCGGGCCAACCCCCCACAAACCCCCCCCCGGGCGGGGGCCGGGGGGCCCCCCCCCCCCGGGGGGGGGGCCCCGCCGCGCGTCCGGGTGGGTCAGCAGCTGCGCAGCTCCGGGCTCTGGTTGCGGATCTGGTTGTGCAGCGAGGTGAACTCGCGGTAGGCGTCGCCGTCCTCGGTGCCGGGGCGGAAGGCGCCGACGCGGTGGCAGTTGACGAAGGCGAGCTTGACGCCGAAGTGGTCCTCCAGGCTGCCGCGGATGGCGTTGCTGGCGAGCGCGCGCAGCAGCTGGGCGCGCTCCTCGTCGGTGGGCGTGGTGTTGTCGGTGGTGAACTCGTCCTCGGTGGCGCCGAGTTCGGTGCTGAGCCCGGCGACGACCTGGTAGGCGTAGGGGAGGGAGGCGCGCACGGTGTCGAGGAAGTCGGCCTGGTTGACCCGGCCGTGCTCGGCCTGGGCGAGGAGGGCGGGGGAGACGTCGAGCGACATGGGTGTCCTCTTTCGCGGAGTCTGGTTATCGAAGATGAAAACCATTGCAAGATGGACTGTCGGCGATGTCCGGACGCCCTGTCAAGTGCCGTCCCCCGAAGGGCTGACGGGCGGCGCCTCCCGGTCGGCCCTGATGACGAACAGGGCGATCAGCGCCGCGAGCACGGCGAAGGCCAGGCCCATGTCGAACGCCCTGGAGATGCCGTGCGCCAGCACCTCCGAGGAGTACGGCGCCGGCAGCTTTCCGGTGGCCCGGAACCGGGCCGCCTGCTGCGGGGTGGCCTGCCGCAGGAACGCGCCGACCTGCCGGCCGGCCTCACTGCGGCCGGCCGCGCCGTAGACCGTGACCAGGATCGACAGCCCCAGCGAGCCGCCCACCTGCTGGGTGGTGTTGAGCATGCCGGTGGCCGCGCCGGTCTCGTGCGGGGCGACCCGGGAGACCACCGTCAGCGTGGCCGGGACGAAGATCGAGCCCATCCCGAGGCCGAACAGCAGGGTCGGGCCGAGGACCCCGGTCAGGTAGCCGCTGTGGGCGTCGAGCCGGGTGGACCAGAACGCCCCGCCCGCCACCAGCAGCGAGCCCACCACCAGGAACGGCCTGCGCCCGTACCGCAGCTGGTTGCGGGCGGCGAACTGGGCGGCGACGACGCTCGCGGCGCTGATCGGCAGGAAGGCGAGGCCGGCCCGCAGCGGGCTGAACCCGAGGACGTCCTGCACGAACAGGGTCATGAAGAAGAAGATGCTGAACATGGTCGCGGCCACGCAGAGCAGCAGCCCGTAGGCGCCGGAGCGGTTGCGGTCGCGGAACAGGTGCAGCGGGGTGATCGGCTGCGGCGCCCGCCGTTCGTGGAACAGGAAGGCCGCCAGCAGCAGCGCGGCGAGGCTGAACGAGGTGAGCGTCACGGGGTCGGTCCAGCCGTGGTCGGAGGCCCGGATGAAGCCGAAGACCAGCGAGACCATGCCCGCCGTGGCGGCGAACGCGCCGGTCAGGTCGAAGCGTCCGGGGTGCCGCTCGGACTCGTTGATGTAGAGCGGCGCCAGCAGCGCGATCGCGATGCCGATCGGCACGTTGACGAACAGCACCCACCGCCAGGAAAGCCAGGAGGTCAGTATCCCGCCGGCGAGCAGGCCGACGGCGCCGCCCGCCCCCGCGACGGCCGAGTACACGCCGAAGGCGCGGTTGCGGGCCGGGCCCTCCGGGAAGTTGGTCGCGATCAGGGCGAGCGCGGTCGGCGAGGCGATCGCCGCGCCCAGGCCCTGGAGTGCGCGCGCGGCCAGCAGCCAGCCGGAGGACTGCGCGACGCCGCCGAGCAGTGAGGCGAGGCTGAAGATCAGGACCCCGGCGACGAACACGCGCCGGCGCCCGAGGATGTCGCCCATCCGCCCGCCCAGCAGCAGGAGCCCGCCGAAGGTGAGGGTGTAGGCGTTGACGACCCAGGACAGGTCGGTGGTGTTGAACCTCAGCGCCTGCTGGATGTGCGGCAGGGCGATGTTCACGATCGTGACGTCGAGGACCACCATGAGCTGGGTGGCCGCGATGACGGTGAGGGCTGTCCCCGGGTGCTGGCCGCGTCGTGCGGGTGCGGGCGGCGCCGGGGCCAGGGCGCGCGAGGTGACCATGGCAGGTCCCCAATGGCTCGGGAGCGAACGACGGTGAGGGGCGGGTCCGTCCACTGACACCGGCAGTATCCCCGAGGCATAGGGAACACAATCGTTCATTACCGACAACCGGCTGATTCCGGACCCACACCACTCCTCCGGGGCGGTGCGGCGGCGGAAAACCCGGGGCACGGCCCGCCGCGGTCGTGTCAGGATGCTCGGCATGTCTGCTCGTGCACTGAGCTTCGGCGCGATCGCCGAAGCCTACGAACGTTTCCGGCCGGGGTACCCCGACGAACTCTTCGACACGGTGGCGGCGTACGCGGGCCGGCCGGTGCGGACCGCACTGGAGATCGGTGCGGGCACCGGCAAGGCGACCCGGCTGTTCGCCGGGCGCGGGGTCGACGTCACGGCGACGGAGCCCGACGCGGCCATGCTCGCCGAACTGCGCAGGACGGCGCCCCCGAACGTGCGGACCGTCCGGGCCGCGTTCGAGGACCTGCGGCCGGGCGGGACGTACGACCTGGTCTACGCGGCGGCGGCCCTGCACTGGACGCGCCCGGAGGGCCGGTGGTCACGGGTGGCCGAACTGCTGGAGCCGGACGGCGTGTTCGCCAACCTCGGCGGGCCGTTCCAGCTGGCCGACCCGGCCGTCGAGGAGGCCGTGCGGGCGGCCCGGGCGCCGTTCCTGGAGAGCGACGACGTCCCGTCCCCGGACGGGACCGCTCCCGAGGAGGAACTGCAGTGGCCGGGTACGGAGCTGGAACGGTCCCGGCTGTTCCGTGACGTCCGGCAGTCCGTCATCCGGCGGCGCCTGCTGGTGAGCGCCCCGTACTACCTCGGTCACCTGTCGACCGTCTCGGCGTACCTCCAACTGCCGCCGCCGAGGCGGCGGCGGGCCTTCGAGGCGATCGCGCGGGTGCTGCCCGAGACGGTCGAGATCGCGGCCGACCTCACCGTCCATCTCGCGCGCCGGTGATCCGGGCGGCCGGGACACCGACTCGCGCGCCGGTGATCCGGGCGGTCAGGACACCGGCTGTGACGTCGAACAGCGGCGCCCGGCCCGCCGCTGTCGCGGCCGGCC
>NZ_JBHWIR010000151.1:0-17745 GCF_042731835.1 Kitasatospora sp. NPDC059817
CACTTGCAGTCGCGTGGGGTGCGTCTGTTGTGTATACGCGACAGGGCTGTCTGGTGATCACCGGCTCGGAGAAGGCGTTCGCGGCCGGCGCCGACATCAAGGAGATGCAGGGCAACCGGTTCCCGGACGTCTACCTGGACGACTGGCTGGGCCCCTGGGACCGGCTCGGCGCGCTGCGCAAGCCGGTCGTGGCGGCGGTGGCCGGGTTCGCGCTGGGCGGCGGCTGCGAGCTGGCGATGCTGTGCGACATCCTGCTGGCGGCGGACACCGCGAAGTTCGGGCAGCCGGAGATCAAGCTCGGTGTCATCCCCGGCATCGGCGGCTCGCAGCGGCTGACCCGGGCGGTCGGCAAGGCGAAGGCGATGGAACTGTGCCTGACCGGCCGGATGATGGGCGCCGAGGAGGCCGAGCGGGCCGGCCTGGTCTCCCGGATCGTCCCGGCGGACCAGCTGCTGGCCGAGGCCCTGACGGTGGCCGAGACCGTCGCGGCGATGTCCACCCCGGCTGCGGTCATGCTCAAGGAGAGCGTCAACCGCGCCTTCGAGACGACCCTCGCCGAGGGCGTCCGCTTCGAGCGCCGGCTGTTCCACGCGGCGTTCGCCACGGCGGACCAGAAGGAGGGCATGGCGGCGTTCGCGGAGAAGCGCCCGCCATCCTTCACCAACCGGTGACCTGGCCGCTTACGGCTGACGGCTGACAGGTAACAGCTGACAAGTAACAGATAACAGCTAACAGATTTCGTCATCTGAAATCTGTTAGCTGTTATCTGTCAGGTGTTATCTGTCGGCTGTTACCCGTCAGCTGTTATGCGTCAGCCGCCGTCACACCTCGTCCACCAGCGCCGTGTTGAGCCGGGCGAGCCCGCTACGGGTGGCGGCGACCACGATCTGGTCGCCCGGGGTGAGGCGCCGGGTGCGGTCGGGAAAGTTCCACTGCAACTGCGCACTGCGGGCGAACCGGACGGCGATCACCCGGACGCCGCCCGGGTCCTCCAGGTCGTGCCGATTCATGCCGATCAGCCCGCTGCCGTCCTCGACCGTCAACTCGGCGATCAGCAGCACGTGCCGGAACACCGACAGCATCCCGCGCACCTCGCGCCCCATCAGGGCGGCGGCGAAGGCGGGTGCGGCCAGGTACGAGACCGAACGCGAGGCCGCGTTGTCCAGCGTCGCGTAGAAGTGCCCGGCGAAGTTGTCGTCGAACAGCCGCACCACCACACGGACTTCGGGATTCCCGTGGCGCGCCTCCAGGGCCGCCTCCAGGTTGGTGGCGTCGTCGCCGCTGACCGCGACCAGCGCCCGGCTGTGCTTCAACCGGGCGCGACGCAACTGCTCCTCGAACGGGCCGTCGCCCAGGACCACCGGGATGCCGAGCGCCCGGGCGGCGGCGATGCCGCGGGCCTGCGGGTCACGCTCCATGCAGACCACCGGCACGCCCAGTTCGTGCAGTTGGGCCGCGACCCGGGTGCCGACGTTGCCGAGGCCGACGACGATCACGTGGTCCCGGGTGCCGGCCCCGGGGTTGCGGGGCTGCCCGCGCCGCCCGGAGCCGAGCACCTCGACCGCGATGGCGGTGGCGACCGGGGCGAAGGTGATCCCGCAGATGGTGATCACCACCTGTGCCACCCGCTGCCACAGTCCGCCCGTCCCGGTCCCGGCGGCGATGTCGGCGAGTTGGTCGGGCTGGGCGGCGCCCGCGAGGTCGAGCAGCGAGATGTAGAGGGTCCAGCCGAAATTCCGGTTCAGGTACCAGAGCACGCCGAAGGCCATCAGCACCGCGGCGAGGGCGGTGAGCAGCACCAGCCGCATCCGGGCGCTGGTGAAGAAGCGCATCATGTCGAGCAGCCGCCAGCGCGCCCGCCGCGCCCAGCTGATCGGTTCCCTGGGTTCGATGCGCAGCGCTTGGAGGGCGGCCACGCCGTCCGGTTCCTCCTCGGGCGCCGGCTCCGGTTCCGCTTCGCGGCGGACGCCACCGGGGCGGACCGGCCCGTCGTCGCCGAACTCGCTGGCGAGCCGGACGAAGTCGGCCGAGTCGCCGCGCTGTTCGGGCAGCAGGCGGATCTTGCTGAGGTCCTGGCGGTCGATGTGGTCGGCGACCACGCAGATCCGGTCGGAGGTGATGGCCTCGTCGAAGGCGATGTGCAGGAAGCGTCCACCGATCTCGACCGAGTTGGGCCGCCCGAGCGCCGCCGCGGCGAAGGCGGGTGCGGCGGTGGCGGATCCGGAGAGCGCGGCACCGTTCCTGAGCAGCCGTTCGATGTTCTCACCGAGGCGCTGGTTGAACATCCGGAGCACGATCCGGATGTCCGGGTTGTGGCCTTGGGCGCTGAGCGCGGCGTGGATGTTGTCCTGGTCGCTGCCCTCGACGAGGGCGAGGCCGCGGGCGGTGTCGATCGACACCTCGCGCAGCGCCTCGTCGGTGATGCTGGCGTACTCGACGACGGCGGCGACGCCGGGGAGTTGCTCGATCTGCGGCGCGTGGTCGCGGGTGCGATCGGCGACCAGGACGACGACCGGGACCTCGTAGTGCTCGACGAGTTCCAGGACCAGTCGGTGGGCCAGTGCGTTGCCCCCGCAGACGATGTAGTGCTGACTGACCGGCTCTACCGAACGGGTCCCCCACCCTTCAGAAGTCATACCGCCGGATGATATCGACGGCAGGTGGCCGGACGGTGTCGTTCCGGCGACCGGAAGACCAGCGGAGCCACTCCATCGAACATTCGTCTCCTCCGCACGCCCTCTCCCGCCCCCTTCCATCCCCCTCCGCTTCCTCTCCCCCCCCTCTCTTGTCTCCGTCCCCCGAACGGCCGTACCCGACGCGCCGGTCGGCAGTGGCCCGGCCAGGCTGGGGTTCGGCCCCTGCCCGTCCCCGGCCCCGAGGAGTACACCACCGTGGTTTCCCCGATCATCACCCCCGACGGTTCCCCGGTCCAGGGTCCGCTCGGCCAACTCGCCAAGGCCGCCTGGCAGGTCCTGCTACTCGCCGGAATCGTCTCGCTGGCCCTCGGAATCGTCGTCTTCGTCTGGCCGAAGGAGACCCTGCTGGTGGTGGGCGTGCTGTTCGGCCTCTACCTGCTGGTCATCGGCATCGTGCAGCTGATCGCCGCGTTCGGCACCCACGCGACCACCGCGCTGCGGGTGCTGGCCTTCATCAGCGGGGCGATCTGCGTCCTGCTGGGGCTGCTCTGCTTCCGCAGCGCGGCGCAGTCGCTGCTCCTGCTGGCGATCTGGATCGGCATCGGCTGGCTGTTCCGGGGCATCACCCAGCTCGCCGCCGCGGTCTCCGACCCGGCGATGCCGGCCCGTGGCTGGCAGGCCTTCGCAGGCGTGGCCAACACGGTGGCCGGTGTGCTGCTACTGGTCTGGCCGGTCGGTTCGATCGCCGCGTTGGCCGTCCTGGCCGGCTGCTGGCTGGTGATCCTCGGACTGATCGAGATCGTGACGGCCCTCCAGATGCGCGGCCGGGCCAAACAGATCCCGGCGGGGGTCTGACTCCACGGCCTGACCTCACGGGCCTGACTCCACGGGTCTCACTCCGTAGCTAGCGCGTCGGCGCGTAGCCGATCCGGAATGTGGCGGCCTCCAGCCGTTCCGGCGTGAGCCGGACGTCCGTCAGCCGCTCGGCCAGCGCGAACGCGGCCTCGGTGTGCAGGTCGTGACCCTCCCCGTCGAGCTGGAAGCCGCAGGCCGTCAGCAGCGCGGGGACACCGGGGGCGTCGGCGTCCGAACCGTGCCGCTGGGTGGGGAACAGCGGCTCGAACTGGAGCCGGCAGCTGCCCTGCTCCCACCAGTTGAAGTGGTCCACCGCGACGGCGTTCCGGAAGTGCGAGACCAGCCGGGTGCCGTCGGCGAGGCGGCGGATGACGTCGGGCAGGCTGCCGAGGTAGCCGAAGACCTCGACGACGACGGCCCACCCGTCGAGTTCGGTGACGGCGACGAGCAGCCGGTCGTCCTCCGGCTCGATCCGGGCCTCCGCCTCCTCGTCCTCCCCGTCGTCGAAGGTCTCCCAGGCCGCGACCACGGCGTCCAGGCCGGTGACCTCCCGACCGGGCAGGGCGCCGAAGCGGCGCAGCAGTTCGTCGGCGGTGATCCCCTCGACCAGCGTCAGGCAGTGGGCCGCCCCGGGGATGGGGTAGCGCTGCTCGAACCAGGTGTAGTCGGTGGCGTGTGCAGTCATGCGCCGATGCTGCCAGCTGCCTGTGACACCGCCGGCCGGGGCGGCGGTTGCGCGGCGTCCTCAGAGCCAGACCGGCGCGTCCGTCCCCCAGCGCCCCGGCGGGCGGGACCAGTCGGTGGGCGCGCCGGTGTAGGCGATGGGCGGCAGGGCGTGGCGCAGCCGTCCGTAGGCGGAGTCGGTCTCGGCGAGCCACCGGGCCGGGTCGTACGCCCCGGTGTCCGGAGCACCGTCCGCCGGAGCGCCGTCCGCCGGGGCACCGTCCGCCGGGGCAGCGTCCGCCGGGGCAGCAGGGGCGGGCGCCTCGGGCGGGATGCCGTGCAGCAGCCACGAGGCCGTACCGGCGAGGGAGAACCGCAGGTGGCGGCCGCCGGGCCGGCCGGTGCGCTGCTCGGTGAGGGCGCGCAGGATGGCGGCGGCGACGAGGTAGCCGGTGCCGTGGTCGAGGGCCTGGGCGGGCAGTACGCCCGGGCGGCCGTCGGGGCCGGCCTCGTGGGCGGCGATGCCGACGCCGGCCTGGACGAGGCTGTCGAAGCCGCGACGGCCGGCCCAGGGGCCGGCCCAGCCCCAGGCGCAGAGCTGCGCGACGATCAGGCCGGGGTGGCGGGCCGACAGTGCGTCGGGGGCGAGGCCGTGCGCGTCGAGGGCGCCGGGGCGGTAGCCGGTGACGAGGACGTCGGCGGTGGCGAGCAGGCCGTCGAAGACGGCGCGGTCGGCGGGATCGGCGAGGTCGAGGCGGGTGGAGCGCTTGCCGAAGCCGGTGTCGGCGTGGGCGTCGTCGGCCTCGGGGAGGTGGGGCGGGTCGACGCGCAGGACGTCGGCGCCCAGCAGGGCGAGGGTCCGGGTGGCGACCGGGCCGGCGATGACCCGGGTGAGGTCGAGGACGCGGATCCCGGCGGCGGGCCGCTCCGGGCCGGCGTCGCCGAGCGGGCGGACGGGCGCGGTGCCGGTCACCCGGCTCTCCATCAGGGGGTGCGTGGTGGCACTCACCGGCGTGACGGCCACGGCGAGCGCCCCCGCTTCGAACGCCCGCTCCTGGACCTGCTCCGCCGGCAGTTCGCCCAGCAGCTTGGCGAGCATTTCGGGCCCGGCGTCGGCGGGCAGGTCGAGGGCGGCGAGCAGTCGGGTGCGGTGGTGCGGGTAGTTGGCGTGGGTGCGGACCCAGCCGTCGGCGGCGCGCCAGAAGCCGGAGTGCGGGGCGAAGCTGACGGGCGTGCGGCCGTCGACGGTCAGGTGGCGTTCGCTGACGAAGGCCGTGGCGACGGCGCCCTGGTCCACCCGGACGGCGGGGATCAGGCCGCCGGCGCGGTGGGCGGCGAGTTCGGCGGCGGCCAGCGAGCAGGCGGCCACGGTGGCCCGGGCGAGCCTGCGCACCGGCAGGCCGGAGGCCAGGACGTCGCCGGGGCCGTGGAAGGAGACCCGCCCCAGCAGCTCGGCCGATCCGCCGAGGGCGGCCCAGAGGTCGGCGGTGGGCCGGTCCGCAGGTTCCCCTCCGGCGGCGGGCTGATCGGTGGACGCGGGCTGATCGGCGGGCCAGGTGCCGGGGAAGGTCGGACGCTCTGTCATGCCCGGCATTGTGCTCCCGTTCTCAGGCGCTCGCCGTGACGCCCGCCACCAGCATCAGCAGCACCGCCGAGACGAGGGTCATCCGGCGCGCCGCACGCGGGGTGCCGCCGAGCCGGCCGCCCAGGCGTCCGCTGGCGTGCGCGACCAGCCCGTACACGACGGCGCAGGCCAGCACGTTGAGCGAGCCGAGGGCGAGCACCTGCCCGCCGACCGGCAGCGCGGCGCCCGGCTCGACGAACTGCGGCACCAGGGAGAGGTAGAGCAGCAGCCCCTTGGGGTTGAGCAGGGCGGTCAGCATGCTCTGGCGCAGCACGGTCGCGGTGGGCTGCGGCTTGGGCTCGGTGAGGGCCGTGGCGCCCCCGCTCTTGCGCAGCGCGAGCAGCATGGTGACGGCCAGCACCAGCAGGTACGCGGCGCCGGTGAGGCGCAGGACGGGCAGGGCGGCGGGGACGGCACGCAGCGCGGCGGCCAGGCCGGCGCTGGAGAGCAGGGTGTGGACGGCGTAGCCGGCGCAGACGCCGCCGACCGCGATGAAGGCGGCGCGCCGACCCTGGCCGAGGCCTCGGGCGGCGATGTAGAGCCAGTCGGGCCCCGGTGTGCAGACCAGCAGCAGGTCGACTCCGAGGAAGAGAAGGAGGGCGTGGGTGTCCATGGGTGGCGGTGACCTGTCGTGCTCGTTCGGGCGGGTCCCGGCCGTTGGTCCGGTGATCCTCGCGGCACCTGTCCGGTGCGTTCGGTCACTGAAGGTAGCCGGATAGCCCTGGCACGCGATGGCCACTTCCTGCTGGTCCGGCCCGCCTTTTGGCAGAATATTGCGCCATGGACCGAATCGACCGCAGAATCCTCCGCGAGCTCCAGCAGGACGGCCGCCTGACCAACGCCGACCTGGCCGCCCGGGTGGACCTCACCCCCTCCCCCTGCCTGCGCCGGGTCCGACAACTGGAGCAGGACGGCGTGATCCGCGGCTACCGGGCGCTTCTGGACGGCACGGCGGTCGGACGCGGCTTCCAACCCTTCGTCACGATCACCATGCGTCACGAGGATCAGGTGACGGTCGCCGAGTTCGAACGCCGGGTGGCGGAGCTGCCGGAAGTGGTGGAGGCGCACCGCCTCTTCGGGGAACCCGACTACCTGCTGCGCATCGCGGTGGCCGACATCGCCGCGTACGAGCGCTTCATCACCGACGTGCTCTCGGGCCTGCCGGGGATCGCGCAGGTCAACTCGCATCTGACGATGAAGCAGGTGAAGGCCGACCGAGGGCTGCCGATCGGCGGGTAGGCTGCGAACGGGGGCCGCCGCGGCCGCCCGTACGGGGGACAGCGCGACAAGGGGAGCTCCATGCACGCGGTCCGCCGCCTCGATCTCGGGTACTTCGTCCGGCCTGCGTCCGAGGTGGGCGGCCCGGAGCCGCGGGTGGAGCCGGTCCTCGCGTACCTGGTCCGCCGCCCGGAGGGGCTGCTGCTGTTCGACACCGGGATCGGCGCAGGCGAGCCCGAGACCGAAGCGCACTACCGCCCGGTCCGCCGCCCGCTGACGGAGGCGCTCGCGGCCGTCGGCGTCGCCTGCGCCGACATCGACCTGGTGGTCAACTGCCACCTCCACTTCGACCACTGCGGCGGCAATCCGCTGCTCGCCGGCACGCCCGTCCTCGTCCAGGCGGCCGAACTGGCCGCCGCCCGGCGCGGCGCGTACACCATCGACGCGCTGGTCGACTTCCCCGGCGCCGACTACCGCGAACTGGACGGCGAGACGGAGGTCTGGCCGGGCGTACGGGTGCTGCCGACGCCCGGGCACACCGGCGGCCACCAGTCACTGGTGGTCGAGCGGCCCGGCGGCGGCGCGGTGATGCTGGCCGGGCAGGCGTACGACTTCGCGTCCGAGTACGGCCAGGCGGTGCTCGCCCGGCGGGCGTCGCGCGAGGGCGTGGCCGCGCCGCTGCCCGGTTACCGGGCCTGGCTGGACCGGGTGGCGGAGTACGGGCCGCGCCGGGTTCTGTTCGCGCACGACCACGCGGTCTGGGAACCGGTCGGATAGGGCCAACGGCCGGGCCAGGCACAGTTCAGGGGGTCCGGAGGCTCGGAGGCTCGGAGAGTTCAGAGTGCTCAGAGGACTCGGAGGGTTCAGAACGTGAAGCGCAGCGACCGGACCCGGTGGTCGAAGTTGGACGGCACGATGTCCGGCTCGCCGACCGACCGCACCTCGGGCAGCCGGGCGAACAGCTCGCGGAACAGCACCTTCATCTCCTGCCGGGCCAGGTGCGCCCCGATGCAGTAGTGCGGCCCTCCGCCGCCGAAGCCGAGGTGGGGGTTGGGCGTGCGGGTGATGTCGAACGCGTCCGGGTCGGGGAAGACCGTCTCGTCCCGGTTGGCCGAGCCGAAGAACAGGGCGACCTTCTCCCCCGCGCGCAGCAGCGGGCCCCCGGGGCCGCCGAGCTCGTGGTCGACGGCGAGGGTCCGGCGGAAGTGGATGATCGGCGTGGCGTGGCGGATGATCTCGTCGACCGCACCGCCGAGCCCCCCGTCGAGGTCCGCGAGCAGCAGGGCGCGCTGCTCCGGGTGCGCGGTCAGCAGGTGCAGGCCGTGGGCGAGCGCGTTGCGGGTGGTCTCCACGCCGGCGACCAGCAGCAGGGAGAAGAACGCGCCGAGTTCGCGTCCGGTGAGCCGGCGGCCGTCCACGTCGGCGGTGACCAGGGCTGAGATCAGGTCCTCGGTGGGCCGGCGGCGACGCTCACGACCGATCGAGGCGACCATGCCCTGCATGCGGGCCAGCGCCAGCAGCCCGCGCCCGGGCATCCGGATCCGGCAGCGCAGCGGGCGGGCCACGCCGATGTTCTCGGAGGCGTGGTTGACCTGGTCCAGGATCATTCGGCGCGGATGTTCCGGGATCCCCATCATGGTGCAGATCACCTGGAAGGGGAGCTCGGCGGCCACGGAGGTGACGAAGTCCTCCGGCCGCCGCCGCTCGACGTCGTCGACCAGGCGGGTGGCGACGCGGCGGATGTCCTCCTCGACCTGGCCGAGCAGCCGGGGGGTGAAGGCTCGCGAGACGATCCTGCGCAGTTGGGCGTGCCGGGGGTCGTCGAGGTTGACCATCGAGTCGCCGAACACCAGCCGGACCCAGCGGGGCGGTTCCGGGGTGGTGACGCCGGGGCCGCTGAGGAACACCGCGGGGGTGCGGCTGGCCTCGACCACGTCGGCGTGGCGGACCAGCGCGTGGAAGCCCCGGCCGGTGGCGGGATCGCCGAAGAACACCGGCGCGGGGCGTCGGCGCAGTTCGGCGAAGGCGGCCGCGCGGGCGGGGGCGGGCAGCTGCCAGAAGCGGGGGTCGGCGAGGTCGGCGGCGGGGGCCGCCAAGCCGGTCGAGGTCTCCATGGCCGGGCCTCCTGCTTCGCGTTCGGCGTCCGCCCGGCAACCACTATCGGTACCGGGGTGTGCACATTTAGTGAGCAAGCGGGGGGTGATGTCAAACCGCGTCGATGGTCGTACAAACGGGCTGCTGCGGCGGCCGGGCCGGACTCTCGACACACGGAGGCACGGGGCCGGGCATGGTCTCACGGGGTGGAACCGGCCAATACCGGAGGGTGCGGTCCGGGCCGGGCGGGGCGGGTGCGACGATGAGTGCCATCGTGATGACCGACCGGATCCGCCTGCTGCGCGCCGTGGTCTTCGCCGCGCTGTGCGTGGCGCTGGCCGCCGCGGCGCACGTCGCCATGGCCGGAGCCGGGGTCTCACCACCGGTGCTGATCGGCGCGTTCGGGGCCGTCCTCGGTCTGACCTGGCTGCTCGCCGGCAAGCGGCGCGGGCTCGGCGCGATCAGCGCCTGGATGGTCGCGGCCCAGAGCGCGCTGCACCTGCTGTTCGAACAGGCCGCGGCGTTCGGCCGGGGAGGCGGCGGTCTCGGCCGGCTCGCCACCACGGACTGGGCCGCGCTGCTGCTCTGCAACCCCGAGCGGATCCCCGGCGGGCTCTCCCCCGTCGAGCTGGCCCGGATGGCGGGCCTCGACCCGGACGTCCCGCCCGCCGCCAACGGCCTGCACACCATGGCGGGCATGCACCACGGGACGGCGGCGGGTGTGGTTTCCGCCCCGGTATCGGTATCCACGTCCGCGTCGGTCTCCGCGTCCGCTTCGGCTTCGGCTTCGGCTTCGGCTTCGGCTTCGGCCGATGGGACGGCGCTGGACGCGGCCGGGATGGCGGGGATGCCCGGCATGCCGGGTACGTCGGGCCTGTCCGGAGCATCCGCCGCACACGGGATGCCCTCCGGGACGGCACACGGCATGGCACACGACATGGCGCACGGGATGTCCTTCGGGATGATCGCCGCCCACGCGCTCGCCGCGCTGGCCTGCGCGCTGCTGCTGTGGCGCGGTGACGCCGCGCTGGTCCGGCTCTTCGACCTGCTCGGCGCGCTCGGCACCGTGGTCGCGGGAGTGCTGGTGCTCCCGCTACTGGCGCTGTTCGCGCGCCCCTTCGGCTACCGCCCGCCGGCTGCACCCCGACCCACCGGCGGCCGGACCCGGCCATCCCGGTCGGTGCTGCTCACTCATGCCGTGGTCCGGCGCGGCCCGCCGGCGCTCGCCCTCGCCTGCTGACGCGCCCGCCGTCCCCACTCCTGCGCCTACCGCCCGGCAGCCCACCGCCGCCGGGGACCGCAGGGCCCACGGGGTTCGCTCGGCGGGCAGGTCGCCCTGCCGCTCGGCCGCGCCTTCGCCGCCGTGCCGCCAGGGCCCGGACCCGCGCCCGCCCGCCGCCTCCTCCGTGGAGGCGCCGCGGGCCGCGCGGAAGTCCCATGGACGCCGGCGGCGCCGCCTCGGGTGGCGCCGCTCCCAGCCCTCCCCTCAGGACCTTCGCATGCCTGACTACGACGGCGCACCGGCTTGGGCCGGCGCCACCGTCCTACCGCTCCACGGCCTCCGGCCCGTCCGGAGCCTGACCGCCCCCGAGCCCCCGCACGCCGAGTCCGTCCAGCAAGCGGGCCGACCACTCGTCCGACGGGCCGACGGCGGCGCTCGCCCGGACGCGGCCGCGCAGTTGCTCGGCCCGCTCCAGCCACGCACGGCAACCGGCGCAGCGCGCGACGTGCCCGTCCAGCCGGCCACCCGACAGTCCGGTCGGTTCGCCGTCGAGCCGGGCCGACAGGGCGGTACGGAACTGCGCGCATCTCATACGACCATCGTCCCGCACTGCCCTCACGGTGGGACCGGCCGGGTGGGAGGCCACCGTGGATGACGAGCAGCTCACCGCGCTCGCACTGACCGCCCGCGCGGGCCGGGCCCCGGACGTCGAGGCCTTCGTCCGCGCCACCCAGCGGGACGTCTGGCGGTTCGTCGCCCACCTCACCGACGTCCAGTCCGCCGACGACCTCGCGCAGGAGACCTTCCTGCGCGCGCTGCGCGGCCTGCCCGCGTTCGCCGGCCGCTCCTCGGCCCGCACCTGGCTGCTGTCGATCGCCCGGCGCACGGTGATCGACCGGTACCGGACGGCCGCCGCCCGACCGCGCTGCGCGGCGCTGCCGGACTGGCAGGAGGCGGCGGAGCGGCAGGGGGCCGAACCGGCAGCCGGGTTCGAGGACGGCGTCGCGCTCGGGGACCTGCTCGACCGGGTGCCCGCCCAGCGGCGGGAGGCCTTCGTCCTCACCCAGATGGTCGGCCTGAGCTACGCCGAGGCGGCCGAGGTCGCCGGCTGCCCGATCGGCACCGTGCGCTCCCGAGTCGCCCGCGCCCGGGAGGAGCTGATAGCCCGGCTCCGAGCGGCCGAGGGCGGGGAACTCGCAGCGGCCTGCTGAGCGGGGGCCGGTAGCGGGTAACAGATGACAACTAACAGATAACAGATTTCGAAATCTGTTAGTTGTTAGTTGTCTGCTGTCGGTTGCCATCCGTCCGCCGCCCCCGTCTGTCCGTCCGAAAATTCCTTCACATGTTCGGAACTGGAGCCCCCGCGCCTCCGACTGCTGTACCGGACCCCGCCGCCGAGGCGGTGTCCGGGACAGCAGTCGGGCAACGGAGGGACTTCATGGCAGCGCAACAGCCGCTGACCGCCGCTACGTTGATGGACAGTCAGGCAGAACCTGCAGACCGGTGGATCCTGGTCGTGGCCGCCGGGCTGCTCTCGTTCGTCGCGATGCTCGACATGAACGTGGTCAACCTGGCCCTCACCGACATCTCGGCCAGCCTGCACGTGTCCGCCGGGGTCGCCCAGTGGGCCACCCTCGGCTACCAACTCCCGCTGGTGGCACTCCTCTTGCCCGCCGGGCGCTGGCTGGACCAGGTGGGCACCCGCTCGGCGCTGCTGCTCGCCGTCAGTTGCTTCGCCGCGTGCAGCGTGCTGGCCTCCCTCGCCCCCTGGGCGGGCTGGCTGATCGCCGCCCGACTACTCCAGGGCGCCTTCGGCGCGGTGCTGTTCGTCCTGATGCCGGTGCTGGCCGCCACCTCCGTCCGCCCCGAATCGCGCGGACGGGCGATGAGCATCCCGGCGACGCTCGGCCCGCTCGGCGCCGTCACCGGGCCGGTCATCGGCGGCCTGCTACTGGACCACTTCGGCTGGCGGGCGGTCTTCCTGATCAAGCTGCCGGTCTGCCTGGCCGCCGTGCTGATCGTGCGCCGGTACGCCCCGCGGCGGGGCCGCCTGCGCCCGCCCGACCGGGCGTCGCTCGGCGACGCCGCCCTGATAGGCGCGGCCGTCGCCGCCGTGCTGCTCGCGCTGACCCTGGCCCCGGAGGCGCCGCTGTGGCTGCTGCTGGCGCTGCCCGCCGCCCCCCTGGTGCTGGTCTGGCTGCGCCGCCCCGGGGGCAAGCCGGTCGCCGAGGTGCTGCGGGCCGCCGGAACCGTCGGGGTCAACGCGTCGGTGCTGGCCCTCGCCGCCGGCTTCGCGGCCTGCCACTACCTGCTCGCCCAGCACCTGCGCGGTCCGGGCGGCGAGAGCGCCACCGCCACCGCGCTCACCATGCTGGCCTTCCCGCTCGGCATGGTGCTGGCCGGCCGGGTCGGCGGACGGCTGGCCGACCGCTGGGGCGCCCGCCCGACCGCGCTCGCCGGCGCCGCCGTCACCACCCTCGGCCTGGCGCTGCTCGTCCCGCTGGACACCGGCTGGTCCGCCGCCGACATCGCCTGGCGGCTCGCCCTGGCCGGTGTCGGGATGGGCCTCAACGGCGGCCCCACCCAGGCCCTGGTGATGACCGCCTCGCCCCCCGGGAAGCTCGCCACCGCAGGCTCCGCCGTCCAACTGGCCCGCAGCCTGGGCTTCGCCCTCGGCCCGGCCCTGGCCGGCGCCGCCGCGCTGGCCGGCGACCGCGCCACCACCGGCACCCGGACGGGCATCGCCCTGGCCGCCCTGGTCGCGGCGACGGCCGTGGCCCTGCTCGCCCTGCACCGCCGTCCACGGACCTGAGCCTGCCGGACCGCGCCTCCCCAACTCCCAACGCCCGCATGCCCAGAGCCCGTACCCCAGAGCCCATACCCGAGAGCCCGCACCCCGCCATGCCCGCACCACCGGAGGAACACCGCAGATGACCGACACCGTCCACGATCCGGCGCCGGCCCACCCGGCGGACGAACCGCGCTGCCCGTACGGGTACGACCAACTCCCGGACCCAGTACCGCTGTACGGCCCCGCGTACAAGAGCGACCCGTACCCGCTCTACCGGCGGATGCGCGAGGCCGGGCCGGTGCACCGGGTGGAGTTCCCGAGCGGCATCCACGCCTGGCTGGTCACCGGCTACCAGGCCGCCCACGAGACCCTCAACGACCCCAGGTTCGGCAAGAACCACGCACTGGGCAACGAGAACTGGCACAAGCTGGCGTCGATCATGCCCGAGCCGCAGCACTCCCAGTTGCAGGTCCACCTGCTGCACCAGGACCCGCCCAAGCACACCACGATGCGCCGGCTCGTCCTGGACGCCTTCGCGCCGCGCCGGGTGGAGTCGTTGCGCCCGCGCTTCCAGGAGCTGGCCGACGCGCTGGTCGACGAACTGCCCGAGACCGGCGGCGCCGATCTGGTGGCCGGCTTCGCGGCGCACTTCCCGTTCCGGGTGCTCGCCGAAGTGATCGGCCTGCCGGCCGAGTTGGCGGTGCGATTCGACCGCGACTGGGGCAAGGTCGTGCAGCCCGTCGGCCCGCACGACCCGGGCCGTCCGGCGTACGAGGCGCGGCTGCGCGGCCTCCAGACGTACATCGCCGACGTGGTCGCCCACAAGCGCGCCGGGAACCCCTCCGATGGCCACGACCGGCACGACCCGGACACGGCCGGCGCCGACCTGCTGGGCCGGCTCGTCGCCGCCCACGACGCGGGCGAGTTGAGCCGCGAGGAGCTGGACTCCATGGTGTTCCAGCTGTTGGTCGCGGGCCAGGAGCCGGTCACCAACCAGATCACCACCATGCTGATCACGCTGCTGCGCCACCCCGACCAGCTCGCCCGGCTGCGCGACTCCCTCTCCGAGGGGCCCGCCCACGACCCCGGCCTGTTGGCCCGCGCGGTGGAGGAACTGCTGCGCCACGACGCCGCGTTCGAGCTCACCACCTGGCGGTTCCTCGCCGAGGACGGAGACCTGTTCGGGACCACCGTCCCGGCCGGCGACTCGGTGATCGTCTCGCTGTGCGCCGCCAACCGGGACGAGACGCGGTTCCCGGACGCGGACCGCCTCGACCTCGACCGCACGCCCAACGCCCATCTCGCCTTCGGCCACGGCATCCACTACTGCCCCGGCGCCGCCCTGGCCCGGGCCGAACTCCAGACCGCCGTCGCCACCCTGCTCACCCGGCTGCCCGGACTGCGCCCGTCCGAGGCTGCCGACGAGGACCTGGACTCCCTCGCCTGGATCCCCGCCGTCCTGGCGCGCGGGGTCAACCGGCTGCCCGTCGGCTACGACCGGCGCGCCTGAGCCGGGGCCCTCGGCCACCCTGCGAACACCCCGCGGCCGCGCCCGCCCGCCGACGTCCGCCCGACGTCGGCCCGGCGTCCGCTCCACGCCCGCACCACCTTCCACGGAGGACCACCATGCCGCCCGCCGGCACCGTTTCCACCCGCCACCACCACACCGCACCTGCGCCCACGCCCGCGCCGGAGCCCGCACCGGAGCCCGCGAACACCGGGGGCGGCACCGACCAGCAGGACGCCGCACGGCTCGCCGCCCGGATCCTCGGCCTGCTGCTGCCGCACCGCCGCGCCTCCGACCCGGGACTGGACGCCAAGCCCGAGCATTTCCCGTTCCAGCTGGCCCAGTTGAAGGACTTCATCACCGCCGGCGACCCGATCCGCTTCACCCTGCCCGGCTTCCCCTGCAAGTCGCCGAACCCCGCGAAGGTGCTCAGCCACCTGCCCGACGAGGGCGAACGGCTGTCGCTCACCTTCCTCGACGGGCTCTGCGCGGAGATCGGCGGGTACTACGAGCCCGGCGCGCGGATCCTGATCTGCTCGGACGGGCACATCTTCGGCGACCTCGTCCACGTCCCCGACGACCACATCGACGAGTACTCCGACGAGTTGACGGCGATGATCGGGCGCGAGGACCTCGCCCACCTCGCCACCTTCGACCTGCGGGACGTCCTCGGCGACCTGCCGTACGACGACAAGCGCGCCCGGGTGCACGCCCAGTACGCGCCGAGTGTCGAGGAGTTGCGCGAGCAGGTGCTGACGGACGAGGAGACCCTGCGGCTCTACCGCGGCATCACCCGCTTCCTGACCGACGACACCGTCGGCTTCACCGGCACCCGCTCCGCCCTGCAGCGCGACTGCCGCCGCCGCGCGTACGGGGTGATCCAGCGCAGCCGCGCCTGGGGCGAGTTGATCGCCGAGCAGCACCCCCGGTCGGTCCGGCTGTCCATCCACCCGCAACCGGCGGGCGCACCGAAGTTCGGCATCCGGCTGCTGGAGGCCGCCGACGCCTGGATGACGCCCTGGCACTCCTCGGTACTCCACCGCGCCGACGGGGACTGGGAGTTGCTACGCAGCGAGGACGCCGCGCAGCGCGGCCGGCTGGTCGAACTCGACGGCCGGCCGAGCCACTACGAGGCGCTCTGACGCGCGGGCTCCACCCCGGCGGCGTCCACCCCGGCGACCCCCGCCCCACCAGCATCCGCCCCGGCCCCGACACCCTCCACCGGAGCCGGGGCGGTCGGGACGGCCGGGGTCGGGACGGCCGGGGTTCGGTGGTCGAAGGCGATCAACGGGTCACCGGTGAGCGGGTGTTCGACCACTGCCGCCCGGACGCCGAACACCTCGGCCAGCAGCTCCGCGGTCAGCACCTCGCGCGGCGCCCCGGAGGCCACCAGGGCGCCGCGGTGCAGGACGTGCAGCCGGTCGCAGACGGAGGCGGCCGCGTTGAGGTCGTGCAGCGCGACCAGGGTGGTGCGGCGCTGGTCCCGCAGCAGGGCGAGGAGTTCGACCTGGTGCCGGACGTCCAGGTGGTTGGTCGGCTCGTCCAGCACCAGGACGTCCGGCTGCTGGGCCAGCGCGCGGGCCAGCAGCACCCGTTGCCGTTCGCCCCCGGACAGTTGGGCGAAGCGGCGGTCGGCGGCGTCCGCCATGCCGACCCGTGCCAGCGCGTCGGCGGTGATCCGGTGGTCCTCGGCGTCGTCGCCGGCGAACGACCGCTTGTAGGGGGTGCGGCCCATCGCGACCACTTCGCGGACGCTCAACTCGAAGTCCCCGCCCCGCTCCTGCGGCAGCGCGGCGATGTGCCGGGCGGACTGCGCGGGGCGCAGCCCGGCCAGGTCGCGCCCGGCCAGCAGCACCCGCCCGGCGCTCGGCCGCAGGTGCCGGTAGACGGTGCGCAGCAGGCTGGACTTGCCGCTGCCGTTGGGCCCGACCAGGCCGGCGATCTCCCCCTCCTCGGCGACCAGGTGGACGCCGGCCACCACCGCCCGCCCGGACAGGGTGACGCTCAGGTCCTCGACGGCGATCCTCACGTGCGCTCCAGTCGTCGGTCCAGCAGGTAGAGCAGGGTGGGGGCGCCGAGGACGGCGGTGACCACGCCGATCGGCAGTTCCTGGCCGTCCAGCGCGGTGCGGGCCACGGTGTCGACCACGACCAGCAGCAGTGCGCCGGTGAGCGCGGACAGCGGCAGCAGGCGCCGGTGGTCGCCGCCGACGAGCAGGCGGCAGACGTGCGGCACCATCAGTCCGACGAAGCCGATCGCGCCGGAGACCGCGACCAGCACGCCGGTCAGCACGCTGGTGACGACGAAGACCTCCCGGCGCAGCCGGGTGACGTCCACGCCGAGCCCGGCGGCCGTCTCGTCGCCCATGAGCATCGCGTTGAGCCCGCGGGCACGGGCCTGGAGCAGGGCCAGCCCGAGCACCACCGCGACGGCGGGGACGGCTAGTTGGGCCCAGACCGCGCCGCCGAGACTGCCCATCAGCCAGAACAGCACGCCACGGGTCTGCTGCTCGTCGCGGGTCTGCAGGACGAGGTAGCTGGTGATGCCGCCGAGGAACTGTGCGATGGCGATGCCCGCGAGGACCAGGCGCAGCGGGGAGAAGCCGCCGCCGCGCCGGGCCGCCAGCCAGACCAGGGAGAACGCGGCGAGCGCGCCGGCGAAGGCCGCCAGGGAGACGGTGAGGCCGAGCGCGCTGCCGAAGGCGAGGTCGAGGCCGAGCGAGGTGCCGAGGACGATCGCCGCGACCGCCCCGAGGGAGGCGCCGGAGGAGATGCCGAGCAGGTAGGGGTCGGCGAGCGGGTTGCGGACCAGGGCCTGCACGGCCGTGCCGACCAGGCCGAGCCCGGCCCCGACCGTCGCCGCCAGCAGGGCGCGCGGGACGCGCAGCTGCCAGACGATGAGGTCGCGGGTGCCGGGTTCGGGGGCCCGCCCGGTGAGGTGGTGGGCGACCACCGACCAGACCTCGCCGGGCGGGATGTCCACCGCGCCGAACGACACGGCGGCGGTCAGCGCGAGCACCAGGGCGGCGGTCAGCGCGACGGCCAGCGGCCCGGCCCGCAGGGTGCGGGCCGGGGGGGGGGCCACGCGCCGGTGGGGGGGGTAGGCCGGCGAGACCCGCCAAATCCCCGGAGTGTC